>NZ_JASCXL010000003.1:0-165632 GCF_030010595.1 Streptomyces sp. CC224B
GGGGCGAGCGGCGCGCACCGCGGCCCGCGCGGCGGCGGCACCGCCCCCGGGCGGGATCGGCGGCCCCACGGGCCCCGGCGGCGGGGCGCCGACGCCGGGCTGCTGCACCCCGGCGTGCGCCTCGGGCCCGGGGACGTACCCCATGGGGGGCGTCGAAGCGGGTCCCTGGGCCATGAAGTGCCCGCCCCGCTCCAGCCGGTCGAGCCGGGCCATGACGGAGCGCTCGTCGTCGTACGCGGCGGGCAGCAGCACGCGCGCGCAGATCAGCTCGAGCTGCAGCCGCGGCGAGGTGGCACCGCGCATCTCCGTGAGGCCCTCGTTGACGATGTCGGCGGCGCGGCTGAGCTCGGCGGCGCCGAAGACGCCGGCCTGGGCCTGCATCCGCTCCACGACGTCGGCGGGGGCGTCGATGAGCCCCTTCTCGGCCGCGTCGGGCACGGCGGCGAGGATCACCAGGTCCCGCAACCGCTCCAGCAGGTCGGCGACGAACCGGCGCGGGTCGTTGCCCCCCTCGATGACCCGGTCCACGATCTCGAAGGCGGCACCCCCGTCCCCCGAGGCGAAGGCCTCGACGACCGAGTCGAGCAGCGAACCGTCCGTGTACCCGAGCAGCCCGGTCGCCATGGCGTACGTCACACCGTCCTCGCGCGCGCCGGCGAGGAGCTGGTCCATCACGGACATGGAGTCACGCACGGACCCGGCACCCGCGCGCACCACGAGCGGCAGCACGCCGTCCTCGATGGCGATGCCCTCGTGCCCGCACACCTCGGCCAGGTACTCCCGCAGGGTGCCGGGGGGCACGAGCCGGAACGGGTAGTGGTGCGTACGCGACCGGATGGTGCCGATGACCTTCTCGGGCTCGGTCGTGGCGAAGATGAACTTCAGGTGCTCCGGGGGCTCCTCGACGACCTTCAGGAGCGCGTTGAACCCCGCCGACGTGACCATGTGGGCCTCGTCGATGATGTAGATCTTGTACCGGCTGCTGGCGGGCCCGAAGAAGGCCTTCTCGCGCAGGTCACGGGCGTCGTCCACGCCACCGTGCGAGGCCGCGTCGATCTCGATGACGTCGATCGACCCCGGTCCGTTCCGCGCGAGGTCGCGGCAGGACTGGCACTCGCCGCAGGGCGTCGGAGTGGGACCCTGCTCACAGTTCAGGCACCGGGCGAGGATGCGCGCGCTCGTCGTCTTGCCGCAGCCGCGCGGGCCGCTGAACAGGTACGCGTGATTGACCCGGTTGTTCCGCAGCGCCTGCTGCAGCGGGTCGGTTACATGCTCCTGCCCGATGACCTCGGCGAACGACTCCGGGCGATAGCGGCGGTACAGCGCGAGAGACGACACGCCTACGAGGTTAATGGCGCCCACTGACAACCCGGACCGCCCGAGGAGCCCGCGCCCCACCACGCGGCCGGGGAACGCAAACGCCCCCCACGCACCCGCCAGAGCCGACCTACCCTTGCTGCCTTCCGGCCCTGGGGGAGTTCAGTCAGATAGCGCCACGTGAGGGGCTGCCCCCCACCCTAGCGGATCCCCGCCCCCGGGAACGAGTTCGCTAGCACTCCTCAACGTCTTGTATTGTTTGCGGCGGAGGATTCGCCTAGAGGCCTAGGGCGCACGCTTGGAAAGCGTGTTGGGGGCAACCCCTCACGAGTTCGAATCTCGTATCCTCCGCCAGTGCCTCACCGGGCACGATGTCGAAGGGCCCCGCTGCTTGCAGCGGGGCCCTTCGTCGTTCTCCGCCCCAGTTCCCGGCCGCGTCCGGCCGCACAGGGGGGCTAGGTACACCCCAGGACGCCACCTCGCCCCATGCCCGGGCGGGCACCGGCGCAGGAGAGTGGAGTCGTCAGCACGGCGCGTCCCCCGCGGAGGCGTCAGCGCGGTCCGCCTTCGCGGACGCGTCAGCACGGCCCGTCCCCGCCGCCGAAGTACACGAAGCAGAGGCCCGTCATGTCCCTCAGCACCCTTTCCGCCTCCCCGGCCGCTCCGGGAGCCGTCGCCCGCCGGGTGGAGCCGCGGCCCGGCTTCTGGCGGGCGCCCGTCTCCCGTGTCACCTTCCGCGAGTTCGGCTACGCGCTCACCTCCCTGCCCTTCGCGATCGCCGGTTTCGTCTTCGCCGTCACGCTGTTCTCGCTGGGCACGGGGCTCGCCGTGACGCTGCTGGGGCTCCCTGTGTACGCGGCCATGCTGGCCGGGGCGCGGGGCCTCGGCGCGGTCGAGCGGCGGCGGGCGCGGGAGCGGCTCGGGCTGGAGGTCGCGGAGCCCGGGGCGGTGCGGGGGCCGGCGGCGGGCGGCGCGTGGGCCGGGGTGCGGGCGCGGCTCGCGGACGCGGCCGGGTGGAAGGCGCTGCTGTTCCAGCTCGTGATGTTCCCGTGGCGGGTGCTGAGCTTCGTGCTCGCGCTCACCCTGTGGCTGACGGGCTGGGCGGTCGCGCTGTTCCCCACGTACTCCTGGGTGTTCTCGCACTACCTGGACTGGCCGGGCTACCGCGTCTTCGACTTCACGACGTCCGGCGGCGAGCACCACGCGTACTACATCGAGTCGCCGCTCCAGGTCGCGGGCGTCAGCGCGCTCGGGGTCGTGCTCGTCCTGCTCACGCCCCTTGTCATCCGCGCGCTGAACAGCGTGGACCGGTCGGCGGTGCGCTCGCTGCTCGGGCGCTGAGGCACCGCGCGGACCCGTCGGCCCCCTCCGCGTCGTGCACGGCCCCGGGGGTGGCCGCCCGCCGGCTGAGCGCCACCCCGGCCAGCACCACGGCCATGCCCGCCACCACCCGGGCGCTCAGCCCCTCCCCGAGGACGAGGGCCCCGAGCGCGACCGAGACCACCGGCAGCAGGTAGCCGACGGTCGCGGCCGCGGTGGGGCCCTCGTCGGCGATGAGGCGGGAGTTGAGGTGGAAGGTCAGGCCGGTGCCGAAGACGCCGAGGACCACGACGGCGACCACGCCGGTGACCGTGGGCGAGGAGGCCTCGTGCGGGGCGGCGGGCAGGCCGAGCCCGGTCAGGCCGGTGGCCACGAGGAGCTGTGCCGCGGACAGGGCGAGCGGCGGGGTGCCGCGGTCGATGAGGTGGCGGGCCATGTACGCGAAGGCGACGGCGTAGCTGACGGCGGCGGCGAGCAGGAGCAGGGCCCCGGTGCTCGCGAGCCCCGTCTCGTGCCAGGGCGCGAAGATCAGCAGCGTACCGAGGAAGCCCAGGGCGAGCCCGGCGATCCGCCACGGTCCGAGACGCCGTTCGGTACCGAGGAGCAGCCCGATCACCAGCGACCACAGGGGCGTGGTGGCGTTCATGACCCCGGCGACGCCGGAGCCGACCGTCTGCTCGCCGATGCTGAAGAACAGGAACGGCAGGGCGTTGCAGAACAGGGCCGCCACGACCAGGTGGGCCCAGGTGCGGCGGTCGCGCGGCAGCCGCTGGCGGGCGGCGCCCGCGAGCCCGAGTAGCACGGCGGCGCCGAGCGCGCACCGGACGACGGTGACGTGCAGCGGGGCGAGACCGCCGTCGAGGGCGAGCTTGATCCACAGAAAGCTCGACCCCCACAGCAGGGCGAGGACGGCGATGCGCACGAGGACTCCCGTCGGTCGTCAGGTGATACGGCGATACGCCCCCCGGCCGCGCCCCCAGCCGCTCCCCCAGCCGTGCCACTCGGGGCGACCCGGCAGACGCAGCGCCTACAGCGCGCCCGACAAGGACGTGTACGCGGACGGGTTCGTAGGCGTACGAGTCGACGGTGCCGCCACCCGAGCTGTAAGACAAGCGAAAAGATGACGAGGCAGGGTTAAGCCCAGCTTCATTCGCCGCCTACGCTGGCGGCATGCTCGACACGCGGCGCATGCAGATCCTGCGGTCGGTCGTCACCAGCGGTTCGGTCACCGCGGCGGCCCGAAACCTGGGTTACACGCCCTCGGCGGTCAGCCAGCAGATGGCGGCCCTCGAGAGGGAGGCGGGCGTCCCCCTCCTGGAGCGGACGGGGCGCGGGGTGCGGCCCACGGACGCCGGGCGGCTGCTCGCGGAGTGCGCCGCGGCGGTCGGGCGGCACGTCGCCGAGGCCGAGACCGCGCTCGCGGATCTGCGCGCCGGGCGCACGGGCCGTATCTCCGTGCGCTACTTCGCCACGGCGGGCGCCCGGCTCGTCGCGCCCGCCCTCGCCCGGCTGCGGCACGAGCACCCGGGCGTCCACACGGAGCTGCGGCTCGCCGAGGACCCGCTGCCGGACGTGAAGGCGGGCCGCGCGGACCTGGGGCTCGTGGTGCGGCGGCACGACGCCCCACCGGTGGACGGCGTCCGGTTCGTCCACCTCCTGGACGACCGCTACCGCGCGGTGCTGCCCCGGGGCCACCGCCTGGCCGGACGGCGGGTGCTCGACCTCGCCGACCTGGCCGACGAGCCCTGGGTGGGCAGCGAGCTCCCCGGCCCCTGCCTGGACGCGGTGCTCGACGCCTGCGGGGCGGCCGGCTTCACCCCGGACTTCGTCGTGGACAGCGGCGACTACGCGACGGCCCGGGGCTTCGCGGCGGCCGGCGTGGGCGTGACGCTGGTGCCGGAGCTGGGGCTGCCCGCGTACGACACCGCCCCCGAGGCGGCCGAGGTGGTCGTGCGCCAGGTCACCAACCCCGAACCCGTGCGCGCGATCTGGGCGGCGGTGCGGGCGACGGCGCCGCCGAGCCCCCTCCTGACGGCGTACCTCGCGGCCCTGCGCGAAACGGCGGAGCGGGGCGCGCGCCCGCGCTGAGGCCCGTACACCCGCGCGTACGGGCCTCATGTGCGCCGTTCACGTCATGCGCGCCTAGTCGAGGGCCACCAGCTCGCGGTACTCCGCGCTCCACAGGTCCTCGGTGCCGTCCGGGAGCAGCAGGACGCGGTCGGGCCGCAGCGCGTCGATCGCGCCCTCGTCGTGCGTGACCATGACGATCGCCCCGGGGTACGTGCCCACGGCGGCGAGCACCTCGTCCCGGGAGGCGGGGTCGAGGTTGTTGGTCGGCTCGTCCAGGAGCAGCACGTTGGCACCGGAGTGCACGAGTCCGGCGAGGGCGAGCCGGGTCTTCTCGCCGCCGGAGAGCACCCCGGCCGGCTTGTCGGCGTCGTCGCCGCGGAACAGGAACGACCCGAGGACGCCGCGGACCTCCCCGTCGGTGAGGCCGGGCGCGGCGGCGGCGAGGTTCTCGCGCACGGTCGCCCCGCCGTCCAGGGTGTCGTGTTCCTGGGCGAAGTACCCGAGCCGCAGCCCGTGCCCGCGCACCACGCGCCCGGAGTCGGGCCGCTCCCGCCCGGCGAGCAGCCGCAGCAGGGTGGTCTTCCCGGCGCCGTTGTACCCGAGGACGACGAGCCTGCTCCCCCGGTCGACGGCGAGGTCGACGCCCTTGAGCACGGTCAGGTCCCCGTACGCCTTCGCCAGGCTCACGGCGCCGAGCGGCGTACGGCCGCACGGCGCGGGTTCGGGCAGCCGGATGCGGGCGACCTTCTCGGCGCGGCGCACCGGCTCGGTGGTGGCGAGCATGCGCTCGGCGCGCCGGTCCATGTTCCTGGCGGCGGTCGCGGTCGCGACGCGGGCCCGCATCTTGTCGGCCTGGGCGCGCAGGGCGGTGGCCTTGCGCTCGGCGTTGGCGCGCTCGCGGGCGCGGCGCCGGTCGGCGGCGGCGCGCTGCTCCAGGTAGGCGGCCCAGGTGGTGTTGTGGACGTCGAGGGCGGCGCGGCCCGGGTCCAGGTGGAAGACGCGGTTGACGACGTCGGCGAGCAGCCCGGTGTCGTGGCTGATCAGCACGAACCCGCCCTGGTACGAGGCGAGGTAGCCGCGCAGCCAGTCCACGGAGTCGCGGTCGAGGTGGTTCGTGGGCTCGTCGAGCAGCAGGACGTCGTGGCGGGCGAACAGCACGCGGGCGAGTTCCACGCGCCGCCGCTGCCCGCCGGACAACTCGCCCACCGGCTGCTCCAGGGCCCGCTCGGGCAGCCCGAGCCCCGCCGCGACGCGGGCGGCCTCGGCCTGCGCCGCGTAGCCGTCGCGGGCCTGGAACACGTCGTCCGCGCGGGCGTACGCCGCCAGCGCCGCACGCTCCGCGCGCGGGTCGGGCGCCGTCGCCAGGGCGGTCTCGGCGGCCCGCAGCGCCCGCACGGCCTCGTCGAGGCCGCGGGCGGCCAGGATCCGGTCGGTGACGGTGACCACCGGGTCGGCGGCGGCCGGGTCCTGCGCGAGGTAGCCCACCGAGCCGGTCCGCGTCACCGAGCCCGCGCCGTACGGGGCCTGCCCGGCGAGGGCTCTCAGCAGGGTGGTCTTGCCGGCGCCGTTGCGCCCGACGAGCCCGACGCGGTCGCCCGGGCCGATGTGGAAGGAGACTCCGGACAGCAGCGTCCGGGCTCCGACGTGAAGGTCGACATCACGTACAGAAATCATGGGATAACGCTCCGCACTGGCGAAAGGACACACGGGTGACGTGAAGGCGTGTGTCCTGGCTAGGAGATGCGGGGCGTCGACATGCGGCCAGGGTAGGCCGGGGGCGGCGTCCGGCGCACAGGATTTTCGGCGGGGCCCCTGGCCAGGGCGGCACGGCCCGGCGCGGCAGGTTCGCGCGCCACCGGACGGGCCCGGCCCGGGGCAGCGGACCAGGCGCGATGGATTAGGCGCAGCGGACCAGGCGCAGGGAGCCAAGGCACGCCGCGCGCCCTCGGCACTCCCATCCCGGCGCGAGGCCCCCGGCCACGCTCCCACCCCGGCGCACAAAGGCCGGACGACCCGGCACCGCTCCCGCCCGGCGCAAGGGCCAGCGCGGCGCCCACCCCCGCCCCGGCGCCCGGCGCTCCCCCGGCAGGCGCAGCACCACCGCCCGGGGGATCATCGCCCCATGGACAAGGACGTCACCCTGCGCCTCGCGCAGCAGGAAGAGGCCGACGCGCTGCTCAGCCGCAGCCCGCTCGCCGCGCTCGTCGGGATGCTCCTGGACCAGCAGGTGCCCATGGAGTGGGCGTTCGCGGGGCCGTACACCATCGCCCGGCGGATGGGCGCGGACGACCTGGACGCGCACGACATCGCCGCGTACGACCCCGAGGAGTTCGCCGCGCTGCTCGCCGAGAAGCCCGCCGTCCACCGCTACCCGGGCTCCATGGCCGGGCGCGTCCAGAAGCTGTGCCAGTACCTCGTGGAGCGGTACGACGGCGACGCGGCCCGCGTCTGGCAGGGCGTCCGCACCGGCGCGGAACTCCTCACCCGCCTCACCGACCTGCCCGGCTTCGGCAAGCAGAAGGCCCAGATCTTCCTCGCCCTCCTCGGCAAGCAGCTCGGCGTGCGCCCCACCGGGTGGCGGGAGGCCGCCGGGGCGTACGGCGAGGCGGAGGTGTACCGGTCGGCGGCGGACATCACCGGCCCGGAGACGCTGCACAAGGTCCGCGCCTACAAGCAGGAGCAGAAGGCCGCCGCCAAGCGCGCCAAGGAGTGACCCCACCGCCCGCAGACCGCCACCACGCCCGCCGAGCAGTGACCCCACCGCCCGCAGGCCGGGGCACGCTCGCAGGCCGGGGCACCGCGGCCGGACCGTACCCCCGCCGCGTGAGCGGACCGAGCGCTACCGCCGGCGCCGTGCCGTCCCGAAGACCGAGCGCGTGATCTCGCGGCCGAGCTGGGTCCCCACCGACCGCAGCAGGGACCTGAACATCCCGCTGCCCACCACCTGCTCCACGACGGAGCCCCCACCGGCCTCTTCCGTGGACGCCTTCCTCCTGGATGCCTTCCCCGTGGACACCTTCCCGGAGGCCCCCTCGGGCGCCGTCGCCTCGGTCGAGGCCGCGGGCGCCGCCTCCCGGGACGCGGCCAGGCGTTCGTACGCGGACTCCCTGTCCACCGCCTGCGCGTACCGAGCGTACAGCGGCGACTCCCGCACCACCCGCTCCAGCTCCTCCCGGGCCACCGGCCCCATCAGGGACTGCGGCGCCCGCAGCCGCGTGACCGCCACCGGTGTCGGCGCGCCCGTCTCGCCGAGCACGGTGACCACGGCCTCGCCGGTGCCGATCCCGGTCAGCGTCTCCTCCAGGTCGTACGCGGACCGCGGGAAGGTCCGCACCGTGGCCTTGAGGGCCTTCTCGTCCTCGGGCGTGAAGGCGCGCAGCGCGTGCTGCACGCGGCTGCCGAGCTGGGCGAGGACGTCGGCGGGCACGTCCTTGGGCGTCTGGGTGACGAAGAAGACGCCGATCCCCTTGGAGCGGATGAGCCGCACGGTCTGGGTGATCGACTCCAGGAACGCCTTGGAGGCGCCCTTGAACAGCAGGTGCGCCTCGTCGAAGAAGAAGACGAGCTTCGGCCTCTCCAGGTCGCCGACCTCGGGCAGGTCGTGGTGGAGGTCGGCGAGCAGCCACATCAGGAAGGTGGAGAAGAGGACGGGCTTGTCCTGGACGCCCGGCAGCTCCAGGACCGACACCAGCCCCTGCCCGTCGTCGGCCGTCCGCAGGAACTCGCCCGTGTCGAACTCCGGCTCCCCGAAGAAGTCCGCCATGCCCTGCGCCTCGAACGCGGTGAGCGCCCGCAGGATGACCCCGGCGGTGGCGGCCGACAGGCCGCCGACACCCTTCAGCTCGGCCCTGCCCTCGTCGGAGGTGAGGAAGGCGACGACGGCCCGCAGGTCCTTGAGGTCGACGAGTTCCAGGCCCTTGCTGTCGGCGTAGTGGAAGACCAGGTCGAGGGACTGCTCCTGGGTCCGGTTGAGCTGGAGCACCTTGGCGAGGAGCAGCGGGCCGAAGCTGGTCACCGTGGCCCGCACGGGGATGCCCGTACCGATGCCGCCGAGGGCGTAGAACGCGCAGGGGAAGCCGCGCGGCTGCCACTCCTGGCCGACGTCCCGGGCCCGCGCGGTGACCTTGCCGCCCGGCTCGCCGGGCGCGGCGATGCCGGAGACGTCGCCCTTGACGTCCGCGAGGAAGACGGGCACCCCTTGGGCCGCCAGTTGCTCGGCGACGAGCTGGAGGGTCTTGGTCTTGCCGGTGCCGGTGGCCCCGGCGACGAGCCCGTGCCGGTTGAGCGCGGAGAGCGGTACGCGCACCCGCGCGTCCGGGTGGCACCGCCCCTCCCACAGGAGCGCGCCGAGGTCGAGCGCGGGCCCTTCGAAGGCGTACCCGGCGGCGATCTCCGCGGCCCCGGCGGGCGCCGGGGAGGCGGCTCCGGACCCGTTCGGGCGGTTTCCGCCATCGGGTGTGGACGGCGTCGCTCGGCTCTCGCTCACTTCGCCCCCTGCTCCCGGCTGGAGAGTTCCCGGTTTGCCCTGCTTTGCTGCGGCATTTCCCAGGGTCGCACTCGGCCGCCGAGGCTGCGCCCGGAGAGTCTTGACCGGTAGGCTTTCCGTGTGATCTTCAAGCGCATCGGAAACGGCCGGCCGTACCCCGACCACGGCCGGGAAAGCACCCGGCAGTGGGCGGACGTCGCGCCGCGCCCGGTCCGCCTCGATCAGCTCGTGACGACCAAGGGCCAGCTCGACCTGGAGACGCTGCTCGCCGAGGACTCCACGTTCTACGGCGACCTCTTCGCGCACGTGGTGAAGTGGCAGGGCGATCTGTACCTGGAGGACGGCCTGCACCGCGCCGTCCGCGCCGCGCTCCAGCAGCGCCAGGTCCTGCACGCCCGCGTCCTCGAACTGGACTGACGCCACCCGCCGCGCGGGCCCGCGTGGACGCGTTGGCCCTTTCGGCTGGACTGCGCGTCCGGCAATGATCATCTAGTAGGCATCGCAGCCGGGCGGCACTACGCTGCGCCCATGAGCATGCTCACTCCCCCCGGCATGGGCGGCAAGTACCGCATCACGGGGGACAAGTACCCGCGTATGCGCCGCCCGAGCGGCCGCCGCAGGCTCGTGCTCGCGGCCGTCGCGGCCCTCGCCGCGGTCGGCCTCATCGGCTGGGGCACCCTGCAGCTCATCGACGTCTTCACCGGCGGCGAGGCGTCCGCGGCCGGGACGGCCACGGGCGCCGCGAAGGCCGGGGACTGCGCCGGACGCCCGGAGAAGAAGGCCCCGCCGCTGCCCGAGCCGCGCCGGATCACCGTGAACGTCCTCAACGCCACCCCGCGCGGCGGCCTCGCCAAGGAGACCGCCGACGAGCTGAAGAAGCGGGGCTTCACCATCGACAAGGTCGCCAACGCCCCCAAGGCGTACGACAAGAAGGTGCGGGGCCCCGGGATGGTGCTCGGCCCCAGGTCCGCCGCCGACACCGCCCTGCCGGTGCTCGCCGCGCAGCTCGCGGGCGCGGAGCAGCGCACCGACGCCCGCAAGGGCACCACGGTCGACCTGATCATCGGCAACCAGTTCAAGGCCCTGGCCGGACAGCGCGACGCCGCCCGGTCCCTGGCCGCGCTGGCCACGTCCCGGACGGCGTCCGCGAAGCCGTCGTCGGCCGACGGCAAGCACTGCTGAGGCGGCCCGCACCCGAGGGGGGCCGCACCCGCGGAAATACCCGGGGGTCCCGGGCACGGAGAGGCCGCGCCCGCGGAGCCACCCGGCGGTCCCGTACGCGGAGGGACCGCGGCCGCGGTCCTACTCGGCGGTCCCGTACATGCGGTCGCCCGCGTCGCCCAGGCCGGGCACGATGTAGCCGCTCTCGTTCAGCCGCTCGTCCACCGCGGCCGTCACCACCGTCACCGGCGTGCCCGCCAGCTCCCGCTCCATGACCTCGACGCCCTCGGGGGCCGCGAGCAGCACCACGGCCGTCACGTCGTCCGCGCCGCGCTTGATCAGCTCCTGGATGGCCGCGACCAACGTGCCGCCCGTGGCGAGCATCGGGTCGAGGACGTACACCTGGCGGCCCGAGAGGTCCTCCGGCATGCGCGTCGCGTAGGTGGACGCCTCCAGCGTCTCCTCGTTGCGGATCATGCCGAGGAAACCGACCTCGGCGGTCGGCAGCAGCCGCACCATGCCGTCGAGCATGCCCAGACCGGCCCGCAGGATCGGCACCACCAGCGGCTTCGGGCTCGACAGCTTCACCCCGGTCGTCCGCGTGACCGGCGTGTCGATGTCGACCTGCTCGGTGCGCACGTCCCGGGTCGCCTCGTACGCGAGCAGGGTGACCAGCTCGTCGGCCAGGCGCCGGAAGGTCGGGGAGTCGGTGCGCTTGTCGCGCAGCGTGGTGAGTTTGTGCGCCACCAGCGGGTGGTCGACGACGTGGATCCGCATTGTTCAACAGTAACCGGGCGAAGCGCCCCCTCCGTCCCCGCGGCCCGCCCCGCCCAGGGGGTTCCGCCGCGCTCCTCCCGGGTGCCCCGTGGGTCCCTCACGCCCCTCGCGTCCCGCACGGGGCCTCGTCCGCCATCCGCCCGCATCAACCGCCCCGCCCGGGGGAAGGTGATCGTACGAACTGGGGTGGTGTGGCCGATGCCCGAGCGGGAACCGCGTGAGTCCGACGCCGAGCGCCGACGGCGCCGTGCCCAGTTCCTGCGCGAGCTGACCGAGGCGCGCGAGCTGCGGGAGCGGGTGACTCCGCGCCGCGCCCGGGCGGCCCGGCTGCGACAGGCGATGCGCATGCGTACGTTCCGTTGGTAGCGGCCGAGGGGTGCCACGCGTCGGCACGGCCGGGAACAGCGCGGAAACAGCATGTGATTCGCAACGCGACGCGGACACAGCGGCCCGAAGACCTCTCCTGAAGCCGTTGTTTCTGCCACGATTCCGAGTGGGCGGGGCTCGGCACAGCACTCCCGCCCCCGACGTCCGCCGGGGGGATCCCCAACCGGCGCCTATGAACAGTGGGAGAGTCACGGTGTACTTCGCCGCACTGCTCGCGCGCACCGAAGACGGGTGGGAAGCGAGCGACACGGAGCTCGACGATGTGGAGACCCTGTCGGATCTGACCGACCTGGCCCGCGAGGCCGCCGCCGAGTCGGGCGGTGCCGACGACGAAACAGTGCTCGTCTTCATCGAGCAGGAGGACGCGTGGTTCGGCGTCGTCCGCGTGGACGGCGAGGACGACCCGCGCATCTACGTCTCGGACGCGGCCGCCGCCGCCCGCAGCGCCTACGGCGAGATCCTGCTCACCGACGAGATGCTGGGGCGCGACCCGGACGACGCCCCGGACGACCTGGACGCACTCGACCTCGACGGCACGGAGGACGGCGACGACGGCGACAGCCAGGAGGAGGACGAGACGGCCGTCGGGGGCGAGACCCTGCCCGCCGGACCGCTCGGCGACCGGGGCATCCTGAGCGACCTCGGGGTGCCGGAGAAGGATCTGCTCGCCCTGGAGAGCGGCGACGCCCTCAACGAGATCGCCGACATCCTCGGCGCCGCGGAGGTCCTCGAAGCCGTCCGGTGATCACCCGCGCGCGGGGTCGGTTAGGTTCGCCGTGTGACACATCTCCCCGATCCGGTACGGGACCGCTGGCGGGCGCCCATGCGGCTCGCCCTGGACGAGGCCGAACAGGCCGTCCGGGGCGGTGACGTGCCCGTCGGCGCCGTCGTGCTGTCCCCGGACGGCGAGACGGTGCTCGCCCGCGGCCACAACGAGCGCGAGGCGGCCGGCGACCCGACCGCCCACGCCGAGGTCCTCGCCCTGCGCCGCGCCGCCGCCGCGCTCGGCTCCTGGCGGCTGCCCGGCTGCACGCTCGTCGTCACCCTGGAGCCGTGCGTGATGTGCGCGGGGGCACTCGTGCAGTCCCGCGTCGACCGCGTCGTCTACGGCGCTCGCGACGAGAAGGCCGGCGCCACGGGCTCCCTCTGGGACCTCGTGCGCGACCGGCGGCTCAACCACCGCCCCGAGGTCGTCGAGGGCGTGCTCGCCGACGACTGCGCGCGGCTGCTCACCGCCTTCTTCCGGGACCGCTGACCGGGGCCGCCGACCGGGGTCCGGCGGAGCCCGGCCGGGGCCGGTGCGGAACCCGGCCGGAATCGGATTTCGGAGCACGGCCCACCTTGGGCTAGGATCTCTCCCGGTAGCGTGTCCGAGCGGCCGAAGGAGCTCGCCTCGAAAGCGAGTGTGGCGCAAGTCACCGAGGGTTCAAATCCCTCCGCTACCGCTCTTCGCACGAAGGCCCCGTCCATGCGGACGGGGCCTTCGTCGTGTACCGGGCTGGTCGTCGCGTGCCGTATTCGTGGTCGCGTGCCGTAGTCGTGTGCCGCGTGTGCCGTACTCGTACTCGGACTCGCACGCGGACAGGGAAGCGCCCCGGCGCCGCCACGCGCGCGGGGGCGTCCAAGAGGCCGGGGGAAGCGGCCACGGGGGTCGGCCGCCTCCCCCGATGAGGGCCGGCACTCCCAAGTCCGCGCCGCCACCGGGGGAAGAGGCGGCCGGACTCCGCAGTGGAGACCGGTCCCGGGCCCGTGGGCTCCTGCCAGATCCCCCGGGCTCACCCCCCATCCTCCGCCCGGAGCGGGCGCGCGGCCGCGGGCGAAGGACCCGCCCGCCGGGGCCGTTGGTCCTCAAAAAATCCGATCAGTCAGCACCGCGTTAGACTCGCCCGGCAACAGGCGGCACCCGCGCGGCCGCCGGGGGCGGCGCCGGCGCGCGGACACGGCACGACGGGGGGAGCGGGATGAGCCGGCACGGGGAGGGCACAGCGTGAAGGACCCAAAGAAGCTCCTTCTCTTCGTCGTTGTGGTGTTCGTCCTGTACGTGATCATCACGGACCCGGCCAAGGCCGCCGACTACGTACAAGTGGGCTTCGAGGGCATCTCGAACGCCGCCAAGGCCATCGGCGACTTCATGACCTGGGTCGCCAACGGGGGCAAGGACGACTAGGAGCACCTGTGATCCGCCATCTGGTCCTGTTCAAGCTGAACGACGGCGTCGAGCGCGACGACCCGCGCGTCGTCGCGGGCGCCAAGGCCTTCGAGGAGCTCGGCGGCCTCGTCCCGGAGCTGGAGTTCTGGGAGTGCGCCTGGAACATCTCCGAGCGCCCCATCGCGTACGACTACGCCATCAACTCCGCCGTCGCCGACCAGGACGCGCTCCGCCGCTACCTGGAGCACCCGGCCCACCAGGCGGGTGTCGCGCTCTGGCGCGAGTTCTCCACCTGGGTCGTCGCCGACTACGAGTTCTGACCCCCGCGCACCCCTGCGCTCCCCCCGCGCGTCGCGTCTCCAGCGGCCCCGCACCGTCGAGGTGCGGGGCCGCTCGGCGTCGTGCCGCCGCCCTGTCCCCGGGCGGCCCGCACCCTCGCGGCGTCCAACACGGAGTTATCAGGTGCTTGCACACAGTGCACATGTCTTGTGATGCTATGACCGCTTTTGACGGATGAGTTGACCGAGTTGATCGGGTTGACCGATGCGAAGGGGTGGCGTTGACCTTGCCGGCCAGTTCCGTGCCCGAAGCGCCGCCCGCGAAGGGGCCTGCGAGCACCCGGGGCGCCGACACACGGGCCCTCACCCAGGTCCTGTTCGCCGAGTTGAAGGACCTGCAGCCGGGCACCCCCGAGCACTCCCGGGTGCGCGCCGCGCTCATCGAGGCCAACCTGCCGCTGGTGCGGTACGCGGCCGCGCGCTTCCGCAGCCGCAACGAGCCGATGGAGGACGTGATCCAGGTCGGCACCATCGGGCTGATCAACGCCATCGACCGGTTCGACCCGGACCGGGGCGTGCAGTTCCCCACGTTCGCCATGCCGACCGTCGTCGGCGAGATCAAGCGGTACTTCCGCGACAACGTGCGCACCGTGCACGTGCCCCGGCGGCTGCACGAACTGTGGGTGCAGGTCACCGGTGCCACGGAGGACCTGACGACGTCCTTCGGCCGGTCCCCCACGACCGCCGAGATCGCCGAGCGGCTGCGGATCAGCGAGGAGGAGGTCCTCGCCTGCATCGAGGCCGGCCGGTCGTACCACGCCACGTCCCTGGAGGCCGCGCAGGAGGGCGACGGGCTGCCGGGGCTGCTGGACCGGCTCGGGTACGAGGACCCCGCCCTCGACGGCGTCGAGCACCGCGACCTCGTCCGCCATCTGCTCGTACAGTTGCCCGAGCGGGAACAGCGCATCCTGCTGCTGCGGTACTACAGCAACCTGACCCAGTCGCAGATCAGCGCCGAACTCGGGGTCTCCCAGATGCACGTGTCAAGGCTGCTCGCGCGGAGCTTCGCGCGGCTTCGATCCGCAAATCGGATCGAGGCGTAACCGCTTCGGGTGGAGCGGCTTCCGGGCCGTTCCCGACGCACCACCGCGTACAGAAGGCCGGGACCCTCTCTTTCCTGCGTGTACGTCACCCTCACTTGTCGACAAGTCACTACAGCGCGTTGCCGACATGTGACATTCTGCTGGAACCGCGTTTGCCGCAGCTCCGGCTCCGGTATGCAGGTGGAGGCTGCGCTCCTTCCTGAGGGCGCAGGCCGCGACCGTCCGCGACCTCAAGGGGGTGGCATGTCCGCAGACCAGGGCAGCTCCAAGGTGCTCACGCTTGCGCTCGAAGGCGGCGAGAGCGCGTCGGCCTCGTCGTCCTCGTCGTCCTCGACGTCTCCGCTCTCGGCGTGCTCGTCGTTCTCGTCCGCACCCGACGCGCTGCACGGCCCCGGTGCCGGTGCCGCGACGGCGCCGGAGGCGGGTGTCGCGGTGGCGCCGGAGGCCGCTGTCGTGATGGTGCCGGAGGCCGTCGTCGTCACGGCGCCGGAGGCCGCTGCCGTCACGGTGCCGGACGGCCTCGACACCCGCACCCTGTCCCGCTCCCTCTTCCTGCGGCTCGCCGCGCTCGACCAGGACAGCCCCGAGCGCGTGTACGTCCGAGACACGCTCATCGAGCTCAACCTGCCGCTGGTGCGGTACGCGGCCGCGCGCTTCCGCAGCCGCAACGAGCCGATGGAGGACATCGTCCAGGTCGGCACGATCGGGCTGATCAAGGCCATCGACCGGTTCGACTGCGAGCGCGGGGTCGAGTTCCCCACCTTCGCGATGCCGACCGTCGTCGGGGAGATCAAGCGGTTCTTCCGGGACACGAGTTGGTCGGTGCGGGTGCCGCGCCGGCTGCAGGAGCTGCGGCTCGCGCTCACCAAGGCGAGCGACGACCTCGCGCAGCGCCTCGACCGGTCGCCGACCGTGCCGGAGCTGGCCGCGGTGCTCGGCGTCTCGGAGGAGGACGTCGTCGACGGCCTCGCCGTGGGGAACGCGTACACCGCGTCCTCGCTGGACTCGCCCGCGCCCGAGGACGACGGGGGCGAGGGGTCCCTCGCGGACCGGCTCGGGTACGAGGACTCCGCCCTGGAGGGCGTGGAGTACCGGGAGTCGCTGAAGCCGCTGCTGGCGAAGCTGCCGCCGCGGGAGCGGCGGATCATCATGCTGCGGTTCTTCGCCAACATGACGCAGTCGCAGATCGGCGAGGAGGTCGGGATCTCGCAGATGCACGTGTCCCGGCTGCTCACCCGCACGCTGGCGCAGCTCCGGGAAGGGCTCATCTCCGACTGAGCCGGCCGTCACCCAGGGCGGCGTCGTTTGTTCGCCCGCCCTGGGAACGTTTCGCGGTGCTTGCTCTGTCGCGGTGCGTTCTCTGCCGCAGTTCGCTCTCTGTCGCGGTGCGTTCTCTGCCGCAGTTCGTTCTTTGCCGCGGTGCGTTTTTACCGGTCCCGCGCCGGGGCTTTGGGCTGCCCGTCGTCGTTGGCCGGGGTCGCGCCGCCCTCCCCCGTGCCGTCCTTCCCCGTGCCGTCCTTCCCCGCGCCGTGCTGCGCCGCCCCGTGCCCCGGCGGGGCCGCGGCGGTATGTCCGTCCTCGCCGTCATGTGCGCGGGGCGGCTCCCCGGTGCTCGGCGCCCCCGTTGCTGTGCTGCGGGCGGACATACCGCCGCGTCCCCTCGCGTTTCGTCCGCGGCTGCCGCTGTGTGGGTCTCGATGCCGTTGGTTGGCCGGTTCTCTGCGGTGCTTGGCTCGTTCTCGTACTACTTGAGGGCCAGCCAGGCCACTGCTGCCACGATCACGATCGCCGCGACGACGCCGATGATCAGGCCGATGCGCGGGCCCGCGGGCGCCGCCTGCTGGGGGGCGCGGCCCTGGGGGGCCTCGTCGACGAACGCGCGGAACATCTGGGTGGAGCCTGCGGGGTCGTGCTGGCCCTGCGGGGCTTGGGGGTTGTGTGCCATGGGGCAGGACCCTAGCGAATCCCGGGTGGTCCGCCCAACCCCCTGCTGACCGGCGGCTTTACGGGCGGTGGGCCTGAGCTTTGCCAGGGTTTTAGCGGAGTGGGGCGGATTTAGTTTGCCTGTGGCAACCAACTGCTTTTATCGTTGCCCTAAGCAACGAAAGAGAGGGTGCCGTGGCCGCTCAGCGTCAGTACGAGGAGCTGGCCCGCCAGCTCAGCGCCATCGGAGCCGTCAAACGCGACCTCGCCCGGAGCCTGCCGTACGACTGCCCTGCGGGCTCGGCGGCCGTCCTGACGCTGCTGAGCCGCTACGGCGAGATGCGCATGAGCAGGCTCGCGGAGCTGCTCGCCGTGGACATGTCGGTGACCAGCCGGCACGTCGCCCACGTCGCCGAGCGGGGCTGGATCGAACGGTCCCCCGACCCCGCCGACCGGCGCTCGCGCATCCTGCGCCTCACCGCCGCCGGGGTGCGGCAGATGGAGGTGCTCTCGGAGTGCACGACGAACGTGCTCTCCGAGCGGCTGAGCGACTGGTCCGACGACGAGGTCGGCCAGCTCATCGCGCTGATGGCCCGGCTCCGCGCCAGCTTCGGCGAGTGCCGGCCGCGCCTGGCACCCACGACCCGTACACCCGCGTAAGAATCAGGAAAAGGAACCCCATGGCAACATCCACACCGTCCGGTGTGCGGGGCAGCCATGCCAAGCACGGGGGACATCAGCACAGCAGCGCGCCGATGACCCACCGCCAGATCATGGAGGCGCTCTCCGGTCTCCTGCTCGGCATGTTCGTCGCGATCCTGTCGTCGACGATCGTCTCCAACGCCCTGCCCGAGATCATCGGCGACCTCGGTGGCGGACAGTCCGCCTACACGTGGGTCGTCACCGCCGCCCTGCTGTCGATGACGGCCAGCACGCCCCTGTGGGGCAAGCTGTCCGACCTGTTCAGCAAGAAGGCGCTCGTCCAGATCGCGCTCGTGATCTATGTGCTGGGGTCCGTGGTCGCCGGGCTCTCGCAGAACGCGGGCATGCTCATCGCCTGCCGCGTGGTGCAGGGCATCGGCGTCGGCGGTCTCTCGGCGCTCGCGCAGATCGTGATGGCCGCGATGATCTCGCCCCGGGAGCGCGGCCGTTACTCCGGCTACCTGGGCGCCACCTTCGCCGTCGCCACCGTCGGCGGCCCGCTGCTCGGCGGCGTCATCACCGACACCTCCTGGCTCGGCTGGCGCTGGTGCTTCTACGTGGGTGTGCCGTTCGCGATCATCGCCCTGATCGTGCTCCAGAAGACCCTGAAGCTGCCCGTCGTGAAGCGGGACGTGAAGGTCGACTGGGCCGGCGCGCTCCTCATCACGGCCGCGGTGAGCCTGCTGCTCGTCTGGGTCACGTTCGCGGGCACCGGCTCCGGCAAGAAGTACGACTGGCTGTCGTGGCAGACGTACACCATGGTCGGCGGCGCGGTCGTGCTCGGGCTGCTCTTCCTGCTTGTGGAGTCCCGGGCCAAGGAGCCGATCATCCCGCTGCGGCTCTTCCGCAACCGGACGATCACGCTCGCCTCGGCGGCCTCGCTGTTCGTGGGTGTCGCGATGTTCGCGGGCACCGTGTTCTTCAGCCAGTACTTCCAGTTGGCGCGCGGCGAGTCGCCGACCATGTCCGGTGTGCTCACCATCCCGATGATCGGCGGCCTCTTCGTCTCGTCGACCGTCTCGGGCCAGCTGATCACCAAGACGGGGAAGTGGAAGGCCTGGCTGGTCAGCGGCGGCGTGCTGCTCACCGCGGGGCTCGGGCTCCTCGGCACCATGCGGTACGACACCCCGTACTGGCACATCGCCGTGTACATGGCCCTGATGGGTCTCGGCATCGGCATGATGATGCAGAACCTCGTGCTGTGCACGCAGAACCAGGTGGCACCGGAGGACATCGGGGCCGCGAGCTCCGTCGTCACCTTCTTCCGGTCGCTCGGTGGCGCCATGGGCGTCTCCGCCCTGGGTGCCGTGATGTCCACGCGCATCACCGACTACGTGAAGGACGGCCTCGCCGACCTCGGTCCGAAGGCCGCGCAGTTCGGCCACGGCGGCACCGGCGGCGGTGGCATCCCCGACCTGGACAAGCTGCCCGAGCCGCTGCGCACCGTCATGGAGAGCGCGTACGGGCACGGCATCGCCGACGTCTTCCTGATCGCGGCGCCCATCGCCTTCGTCGCCTTCCTGATCACCCTGTTCATCAAGGAGGTGCCGCTGCGCTCCGCCGGGGCCCTGCAGCAGGCCGCGGAGCCCGCCCCGGCCGCCGCCGGTGACGCGGCCGCGCCCGTCGTCGAGCAGCCCGTGCCCGCCGCGGTCGCCGCGACCGCCGAAGGTGCCACCGCCCCGCAGCAGGCGGCCGTCCAGGCCTCCGCCGGGGGCGAGCCGCCCGCGGTCGGCGGGATTCCGGTACGCGGCTTCGTGCGCGGCGCCGAGAGCGCGCCCGTGCCCGGGTCCGCGGTCACGCTGATCTCGCTCGGCGGCCGGCAGGTCGGGCGCTCGGTCGCCCGCGCCGACGGCTCGTACGCCGTGGACGCCCCGGGCGCCGGGTCGTACGTCCTGATCGCCTCCGCCGACGGGTTCCAGCCGCAGGCCTCGACCGTGGTGGTCGGTGACGAGCCGCTCTCCTACGACGTGCTCCTCAGCGGCACCAGCGGGCTCAGCGGTGTCGTGCGCAGCGCCGAGGGCAAGCAGCCGCTGCCCGGCGCCATGGTCGTCGTGACCGACGTGCGCGGGGACGTCCTCGCCACCGGGGCCTCCGGCGAGCAGGGCGAGTTCACCTTCGGCGAGCTGGTCCCGGGGACCGTGACCGTCGCCGTCAACGCGGCCGGGCACCGCCCGGCGGCGCTGCCCGTCGAGGTCGGCGCCGTGGGCGTCACCCGCGTCGAGGTCGAGCTGCGGGCCGGCGCCCGGGTGCTCGGCACCGTGCGGGCCGCCGGCGGACCGCTGGCCGACGCGCGGGTCACCCTGGTGGACGCGGCGGGCAACGTCGTGGCCACCGCGACCACCGGGACGGACGGGGCGTACGCCTTCACCGACCTGGACGGCGGCGACTACACCGTCATCGCCGCCGGGTACCCGCCGGTGGCCACCACGCTCGCCGTCACCGGCGAGGGCGTGGAGGACCACGAGATCGAACTCGCCCACCCGGGCGAGTGACCGGACCCCGCCCCCGGCCGCGTACGAGCGGACGCGGCCCGGGGCGGGCCAGGCCCCCGGTACGGCGGCGACGTGTACGGCAGGGGACGGCCGGTTCGCCGCCGCCGGGGGCCGAACGCGTGGGTCACACACCCACCTCGACCAACGATCAGCAGACTCCGCGACGGGCACGGGTCCCGCGGGAGCGGCGCCCGCCCGGGCGCACAAGGGGAGAAGGCTTATGGGGATCAGCGCGCGGATTTCGACACGGGACGGCTGGGCCGTACCGCACGCCGTCGTGACCGTCACCGACATGACGGGGGCGCAGGTGCTGCGCGCGGAGGCGGACGCGGAGGGCGTGGTGCGCGACACCACGGCCCTGGCCGCGGGCCCGTACACCGTCATCGTGACCGCCGTCGGGTACGCGCCCGCCGCGGCCACCGCCCTGGTCACCGCCAGCGGGCGCGCCGAGGTCGGCACCGTCGTGCTCGCGCGGGCGGGCGGCAACGAGCTGCCGCCCCCCGGGCCGTGGACCGTCGACCCCGCCCACTCCTCCGTGGGCGCGGTCGCCCAGCACCTGGGGATCTCCAGCGTGCACGGGCGGTTCACCGCCTTCTCGGGCCGGGTGGAGGTCGCCGAGGACGTCGCCAAGTCCCGTGTGGAGGCCGTCATCCGGGCCGACTCCATCGACACCGGCAACAGCATGCGCGACGACCACCTGCGCGGCCCCGACTTCCTGGACGTGGCCGCCCACCCGGAGATCACCTACCGCTCGACGGGCCTGGAGCCCGCCGGGACCGACCGGTGGACCGTGCGCGGCGAGCTCGCGATGCGCGGCGTCGTCCGGCCCGTGGACCTCGACCTGACCTACCTCGGCACCGGCGCCGACCCCTGGGGCGGCACGCGTGCCGCCTTCCGCGCCACCGCCGAGCTGCGGCGCGAGGACTTCGCCATGAACTACAACCAGGTCCTGCGCGCCGGGATCGCCGCGATCGGCACGACGCTGAAGGTGGAGCTGGACATCCAGGCGGTACGGGGCGAGGTGCTGCCGGGGGCGTAGCCGCCCGCGTGCGCGTACGGCGGCGGGGCCCGGCGCGAGATGGGGCCCGCGTACAACGGGAGGGGCCCGGCACGGACGAGCGTGCCGGGCCCCTCCCGCGTACGGGCTCGCGCGCGGGGCGTACGGCTCCCGGGCGGCGCCTACGGGCTCAGCGGCGGGCGAGCAGGCTCTCGATGCCCGCGATCAGCAGGTCGAGCGCGGCCTCGAAGTCCCGGTCCCACATCGCGTCGACGGACTCCTCGCCGCGGGACTCCATCAGCTCCCGGGCGCCGCGGACCGTCTCGTCGTGCGCGAGGCCCTGCTCGACCGTGCCGAGCGCCTCGCGGAAGTACTCCTCCGTCGTCATCCCGGCCTCCGCGGACCGGGCGCTGAAGTGGCCCTGCATGGTGCCGTACCCGTACACGAACTGGAACACCGCGGCGATCGCGCCGTTGCGCTCCCGGGGCGCGAGGCCGGTGTTGCGCACCGCCTGCTGCACGGCCAGGGAGTACCGCCGCCAGTTCGGCCCGATGTTCAGGAACCGGCCCACCAGCGGCGACACCCAGGGGTGGCGGATCAGCAGCGCCCGGTACTCCGCGGCCAGGGAGCGCAGTTGCTCGCGCCACGCGGACGGGTCGGAGCCGGTGTCGGGCAGGCGCACCTCGGCGCCCACCGCGTCCAGGGCGAGCTCCAGGAGGTCGTCCTTGGTGTCCACGTACCAGTACACGGACATCGCCGTGACCTCCAGCTCGGCGGCGAGCCTGCGCATGGAGAACCTGGCGAGCCCCTCCGCGTCGAGCAGCCGGACCGTCGCCCCGGTGATGCGGTCCCGGTCGAGCCCGGACGGCTGGTCGCCCTTGCGGGCGGCACCGCGCCGCGCCTTGCCGTCCAGCCAGACGCTCGCGCGCGCCGGTCGACTCGCGCGGTCGGCTGCCTTCACCATGGCGGACCTTCCTGGTACGGATCCTGTTGCCGACGGGCCCGGGCGGGTCCGTCGGAGCACTCCGGCGCACCGGCCCCCGATGCTATGCGGACGGCCGGCCCGCGGGACCGCAGGCGTGCTGCTCCTCGTCCGGGGCGCCGGGCTCCGGCGTGCGCTGTCGCCCTGAGTCTGCCCGCTCGGCCCGCCACAGCAACGCCGCCGCGAGGGCGCCGCCGAGGAACACCGCGACCGCGCCCACCAACTGGCTCGTCTCAAGGCCCGAGGAGAACGCGTCGGCGACCCGCTGCCGCTCGGCCGCCGAGCCCGCCGCCGCGAGGGCAGCGGGGAAGGACGCGGCGGAGACCGCGGCGAGCGCCGAGAAGCGGGAGCTGAGGACGGCGCCGAGCACCGCCACGCCGAGGCCGTTGCCGAACTCGGCGAGCGTGCCGTTGACGCCCGCGCCCACCCCGGCCTTCTGCGGCGGTATGGCGCTCATGATGGCGTTGGCCATCGCGGGCATGGCGAACGCGATGCCCGCGCCCATGACGACGAGGCCCGCGAGCATGCCCGCGTAGTCGTGGCCGCCGAGCACCGCGATCACCGCGAGCCCACCGGCCAGCATGGTCATGCCGACCAGGATCGTGGCCGGGCTGCCCAGCCGGGCGTGCACGCGCGCGCCGATGCCCACCGTGTTGAGCACGACCACGCTGACCGCGAGCGGCGCGGTGCGCAGCCCGGCCTCCAGCGGCTCGTAGCCGAGGACGAACTGGAGGTGCTGGGTGAGCAGGTAGAGCGAGCCGCCCATCCCGAAGGCGACGAGGATCGCGCCGGTCACCGCGCCGACGAACCTCTGGTCGCGGAAGAAGTGCATGTCCAGCATCGGGTACGGCACCCGCAGCTCCCACCACGCGAACGCCGCGAGGACGGCCGCGCCCACGCCCGCCGCCACAAGCACCCGCACCGACGTCCAGCCGTGCGTGGGGCCGGAGATGATCGCGTACACGACCGCGCCCATGCCGACCGTCGAGAGCAGCGCGCCGGGCAGGTCGGGGCGGTCGCCGAGGGGGTTCCTGGACTCGGGGACCAGCTTGACCACGGCCGCGACACCGAGCAGCGCCACGGGGATGTTGACCAGGAAGATCGCGCCCCACCAGAAGTGGTTCAGCATGACGCCGCCGATCAGCGGCCCGGCCGCGAACCCGAGGGAGTTGACGGTCGCCCACAGGCCGATCGCCTTCACCCGCTCGTCGTCGTCGAAGATCTGCACGACGACCGCGAGCGTGGTGGTCATCAGCAGCGCGCCGCCCACCCCCATCCCGGCCCGGGCCGCGATGAGCTGCCCGGACGTCTGCGCCAGGCCCGCGGCGAGGGAACCGGCCCCGAACAGCACGAGGCCCGCGGTGAGCATCTTCTTGCGGCCGTAGCGGTCCGCGGCGCTGCCCGCGGTGAGCAGCAGGCCGGACTGGACGAGCGAGTACGCGTTGATCATCCACTGGATGTCGGCCGACGCCGCGTCGAGTTCCCGGGTCAGCGAGGGGATGGCGACGCTCAGGACGGTGTTGTCCAGCAGCACGGTGAGCTGGGCCAGGCAGATGACGCCCAGGATCAGCCAGCGCCGCGGGTGCCGGCCGCTCGGTGCGGCGGCCGACCCGGAGGGCCCGGCGGTGGTTGCCGTCATACGGGCTCCTTCGCTTCTACGGTGTACGGGACGGGGTCGTCGTACACCGTAGAGGAAGCGCCATACACCGTACAAGGGCGGGCGGGCCAGGTGTGGCCTCGAGGGAGGGGCGGGCCCTGGCTTCGGCTTCGGCTTCGGCTCCGGCTTCGGCAGCGGCAGCGGCAGCGGCAGCGGCAGCGGCAGCAGGCGTGCGAGACCCGCCCGGGATCAAGCCGCGGAGGCGGCGGGTTTGATCAGGTACCCGGCGCCGCGCCGCGTGTGGATCATCGGCTCCCGCCCGGCGTCGATCTTCCGGCGCAGATACGAGATGTACAGCTCGACGACGTTGGCCCGGCCGCCGAAGTCGTAGCTCCACACCCGGTCGAGGATCTGCGCCTTGCTGAGCACGCGCCGCGGGTTGCGCATCAGGTACCGCAGCAGTTCGAACTCGGTGGCGGTCAGGTGGATGGGCTCGCCGCCGCGGGTCACCTCGCGGCTGTCCTCGTCGAGGGTGAGGTCGCCGACGGCGAGCACGGAGTCGGAGCGCCGCCCGGGCACAGCCCCGGTCCGCCGGATCAGCCCGCGCAGCCGCGCGACGACGTCCTCCAGGCCGAACGGCTTGGTCACGTGGTCGTCGCCGCCCGCCGTGAGCCCGGCGACACGGTTCTCGGCGGTGTCCTTGGCCGTGAGGAACAGCGCCGGCACCCCCGGCAGCTCCCGCCGCAGCCGGCCGAGCACGGAGAGACCGTCCATGTCGGGCAGCATCAGGTCGAGCACGACGACGTCCGGCCGGAAGCTCCGCGCGACCCGCACGGCCTCCGCGCCGTCACCGGCGCTGCGGATCTCCCAGCCCTCGTAGCGCAGCGCCATGGACAGCAGCTCGGTGAGCGACACCTCGTCGTCCACGACGAGCACGCGGACGGGACTCCCGTCCGCCCTGAGCAGTTCGGTACGCCCCTGGGGCGAGATCGTGGTCATGCCCTCAGCGTGGGCACGGGTCGTGAGAGGGGGCTTGGGGGTGCCTGTGAATTCCCTGAGAACCCTGGCCCCTGGGCCTTGAGCGGGCCCCTTGCGCGGGCCTCGCGCGGGCCTTGCCGCCGCTGCGCGGCGTGTCCGGTGGGCGAGCCGTTGCAGCTCACTTGGCTTACAGGGATGCGGCGCCTCCAGCGCCGGAGAGCTCCGGCCCGCCGGGCCTCTACGGATGCGGGCGCGTCCGGCGCCGGAGAATTTCAGCCCGTCCGGCCTCTACGGCTGCGGCGCATCCGGCGCCGGACAGCTCCGGCCCGTCCGGCCCACGCGGAAGCAGCACCCCCAACGCCGGAGAATTTCAGCCCGTCCGGCGTTTGAGGACGAGGCGCGGAGCGCCGATGAACCGGGGGTCCAGGGGGCGTAACCCGCTTCCTGCCCGTCCGCGTCCTCATATCCCACCGCCGTCTCCCCTCGACGCCCCGCGCGGCCCGCCGCGATAGCTCCGCTCCACCGTCCCCACGTGCACCGCGTACTCCTCGTACCACTCCGCCCGCCCCCGTCTGCGCGCCTCCCGGTGCTCAGGGGCGTCGCGCCAGGCCTTCACCGCCTCCAGGTCCCTGAAGTACGCCACGGTGATCCCGAGCCCGCCCGGCGTCCGTGCCGAGTCCGCTCCGAGGAAGCCGGGAACCGTCGCCACCAGCTCCTCCATACGCCGCGCGGTCTCCTCGTAACCGTCGTCCGCCGAGGTGCGCAGGGACGTGAACACCACGGAGCAGTAGGGCGGTTCGAAGGGACCGGCAGGACCTGTCGTCACGTGATCAGTCATGGCACCCACCGTCACGGACGACCCGACCGCCTGTCCAGCGCAGCCGCCACTCCTTGCCGAACGGGCAGCCACTCTTGACCTTCCGGTCAGCGAACAGGCCGAACCCCGCCCCGACGAGCCCCCAGACACACCGGCCCCACCCCCGCACCCACACCCACCCCCAGCCCCATCCCCGGCCCCCTCACCCTCATCCGACTCAGAACAACCCACCCTGCACAGCAGGCACCCCCCGCACCGGAACCGTCATCCCCGAGCCCTCACCCTCACCCCCACCCGGCAGGGCCTCCAGCCGCCACCCGCTCAACACCCGCCCGTCGAGCACCACCGCGCCCCCGCCCCGCGCCGCCAGGTGCAGGTCCGGCCCGGCGGCAGCGACCAGCGTGCCCGTCACCACGCCACCGTCCACGAGCTCACTCACCACCCCCGTCACTTCCGCCCCGCCGTCGGCGAGGCCGAACACCCCGGCGTGGTCCACGACGTCGCACGGCAGCCGCTCCAGCGACTCGGGCCACCCGCCGAGCCCGTCCGCGCGGCGGTGCAGCTCCGCCAGCTCCCGCGCCCGCTCGGCCCTCTCCGGCAGCCGCGCCCGCAGGGCCCGCTTGCGGGCGTACGGGATTTGGTCCGGCACGCCGAGCGCGACGCGCAGCAGCTCCTCGGTACGGCGCGCCGCCATGAGCGGGCCGCGCCCCAGCAAGCAGTACGCCACCGCGCCCTGCTCCAGGAGCCGCGCGCCGCCCCGCGCGACCCCGGTGATGCCCACCTTCACCAGGCCGGGGCCGAACCACGCCACGTACACGTGGTACGGCCGCGGGTCGTCGGCGAAGGTGTCCGCCGCGACCGAGTGCGCCCGGTCGACGCGCGCGCAATCCTCACACTGACCCCGCGTGGCCCGCCCCGCCACCACCGCACCCGCCGGGCACGGCGTCCACCGCCCGCCGCGCCACACCCCGAGACACCGGCGCTCCCCGCGCGCCCGGAAGGCCAGCGCGGTGCCGTACGCCAGCACGCTCTCGCGCCGCCCCCGTCCGGGCCCGTACCAGCCGAGGGCAGGCCTGCCCTCCGCGTGCCACCGCACCCCCGTGCACCACCACGTCATGCAACCGAGCATGACGCACCCCACTGACAACGCCGCCCGCGCCGGACACGTACCGGGTACGCGCAGGAGGGTGACGGCTGGGGCTACATCACCTACCGCGGCACCAAGGGCCACGTCCCCAACGCCTGCGTCATCCCCGCCGAGTAACCCACCCCGCGCCACGGCCGGTCCCGGCCCCACGGCCCGGGGCCGGCCGTGGCGCGGGCGGCTGCCGGGGCTGCTGTGCGGCACTGCCGTAAACCCGGAAACGCCAGAGGCCCCGGATCTCTCCGGGGCCTCTGGTCTGCTGTGCACTCGGCAGGATTCGAACCTGCAACCTTCTGATCCGTAGTCAGATGCTCTATCCGTTAAGCTACGAGTGCTTGTTTTGTTTTTGTCTTCGCTTCCCGGCCCTTTCGGCCCGCTCGCGGCGACAGGAAGAACATTACATGACTGCCGCCGCCATGTGAAATCCATTAGCTCCACCCCTTGTGACCTGCGAAAACGCCGTCGGAGGGGGAGTGGGCCTGCGGCGTCGGGCGGCTGGGGGACGGGCCCGGGGCGTGGCCCGGGTGAGGCGCACGTCGTGTCGTGTGGCGGGAACGCCGGAGTCGTGGAAACACCGAAGCCCCGGTCCAGTGGACCGGGGCTTTGGTGATCAAGTGCGGAGGCGGAGGGATTTGAACCCTCGATGGGCTTTAAGGCCCAAACCGCATTAGCAGTGCGGCGCCATAGACCGGACTAGGCGACGCCTCCAACCTGACACCCACGCGAGCGTGAGTGCGCGTGCAGATGATGACACAGCCAGGGGTCACGTCACCAATCGCGGCCTCCACGGTACTAGCCGGGCGCCCTGGAGGGCAAAGCGCTGGGCGGGCCGCAACGTCGCGCGGCCGGGGGCGTTAGAGGAGGCGGTAGGCGCCCGCCCTTCCGGCCGGCGCGAGCCGAACCGCGCACCCCGAGGGAGACCCCGTGAAACCCGTCATCGAGCGCCGCCCCTTCCGCACCACCACCACCGCCACGCGCCGCACCACGGCTGCGCCCCGCGCCACCGCCGGGCCCCGCGACATCGCCACGCCCCACACCACCGCCGCACCCCGCGCCACCACCACCGCCCCCCGCGTCGCCGCCACACTTCTCGCCGCCGCCTCCCTCGTCACCCTGGCCGCCCTGCCCGCCGCCGCCCACACAGCCTCCCCCGGAGCGCCTGCCGACCGGGGCACCCGGGACCACCTCCCCCTCCTGGACCACCTGCCCGCCCAGGGCGGCGTATGGGACCACGCGGCCGGCCGGGACCGGCTGACGGTCACCTTCTCCGAGGGGAGCGGCACGGCGGCCAGGACGTACAAGCTGGAGTGCCGGCCGGCGGGGGGCAGTCATCCGTCGGCACGGGCCGCCTGTGAACGGTTGGAGCAGCTCGCGAGCGAGGGGATCGACCCCTTCAAGCCGGTGCCGCGCGGTGCCATGTGCACCCAGGTGTACGGCGGCCCGCAGACCGCCCGGGTGACGGGCACCTGGAAGGGGCGGCCCGTCGACGCCTCGTTCCGGCGCACCGACGGGTGCGAGGTCGGGCGGTGGAACACCCTGGTCCCGGTGCTGCCGTCCACCCGCGCGTGACGGGGCACCGTGGCCGCGGGCCGCGACGCCGGCCGGCGCGGACGGGCCCGGCCGCGCCACCACGCGCGCGGGGTGGCCTGCCCCGCCGCCCTCCCGGGCCGGGCCGCCCGCCGTCGGCATCCACGCGCGCGGGGCGGCCCGTCGCGGCGCGCGCTGTGCCGTTTCTGTGAAGGGCTTCGGCAGAGGCCCCGGCCAGCGCCTCGGGAGGGGGACCGGCCAACTCCTGGGCGGAGTTCCGGGCTGGCGCGCCGTCGGGCCGTCCCGCGACCGGGAGCGGCCCGGCGTCCGCACAGCTTCTGCGTGCGGTCTCCCTCTCACGGCCGCACATCCGGCTCATCCGGCGTCGCGCCCGCAACCGCTCCCCGTAGACTTCCCTCCCGTGACATGCCGCGGGCCGCGGGGCAAGATGGCCTCGGCGATCGGCAAGATGCGGTAACCAGGGAGGAAGCGTCGTCGTGAGCAGCAGGCCATCCCGAGGCGCTGCTCGCCTCGCAGCCATACTCGACGCGCTCCCGGACGCGCTGGTGCTCGTCAACGCCAACGGGACCGTCATCAACGCGAACGCCATCGCGCTCGAGGCCTTCGAGGCGCCCGGCACCGCGCTCGTGGGGCGCGGACTGCTCGACCTGCTGCCGGAGTTCGACTCCCGGCTCATCCCCGGCTCCATGCGCCGTCCGGACTCGACGGACGAACGCGGACGGACCAAGCCGAAGCGGATGATCGCCCGCCGGACCGACGGCACCGAGTTCCCCGTCGAGGTCACCAGCTCGAACCTGGAGGACAGCCGGCACGCCTACGACGAGCGCTACGGCCACGGCGGATACGGCGGCGGCTACAGCGGCGACGAGATGCTGATGATCGTCGTACGCGACCTGTCCGGCGCGCTCAACACCGAGGCCGAGCTGGCACGTTCGCGGCGGCAGACCGAGATGATCCTGCGGGCCGCCGCGGAAGGCGTCGTGGGCACGGACACCGACGGCCGGGTCGTGCTCGTCAATCCGGCCGCCGCCCAGATACTCGGCTTCCGGGCGAGCGACCTCGGCGGCCAGGAGCTGCACCCCCTGGTCCTGCACTCGCGCGCCGACGGCGAGCCCTTCCCGTACGAGGAGTCCCCGCTCGCGGACACGCTGCGCTCCGGGCGCAAGCACCGCGTGCGCAGCCAGGTGCTGTGGACCAAGAGCGGCGAGAAGGTCGCGGTCGACCTGACGACGGCTCCCGTGCGCGACGGCGACCAGCTCGTCGGCGCGGTCATGACGTTCACCGACCGGCGGCCGTACGACGCGCTGGCCGAGAAGTACGAGGCCGCCGTCGCCCGGCACGCCGAGGAGCTGCGGGAGGCCGCCGAGCGCCGCGAGGAGGAACTCGCGGCCGAGCAGGAGCGTTACGCGGCGCTCGCGGAGCGCGAGAAGGACCGGCACGAGGAACTCGCCGAGCGCGAGCAGGAGCGGTACGAGGCCCTCGCCGCCCGGCACCGGCAGCTCGTCGCCGTCCTCGACCGGTCCCTGCGCGGCCCGCTGGACGAGCTGCGGCGCGAACTCGCCGCGCTCGCCGCCGACGACGCCGGCCAGCTCTGGCCGGAGGCCAACCAGGTCCTGCACCACCTGTCCGCCGGGTACGCGCGCATGACGACCCTCGTGGACGACGTCCTGGGCTTCCAGCGCCTGGAGGCGGGCGAGGAGGCGCTGTCCCGCGCGGCCGCGCCGCTGGACGCCGTCGTCGCGGCGGGTGTCGACGGCGCCGTCGAGCTGATCGGGCCCGGCCGCATCCAGTTCGCCGTGCACGCGCCACCGGTCGAGGTCCACGTGGACGCCCGCCGGCTCGCGACGGCGCTCGCGCACCTGATCGCCGACGTGGCCGGCATCGACGCCACCGGCAACACGCGCGCGGACGCCGTGGCCTCGCGCCCCGAGGCCGCGTCCGGGTACGTCGACTCGACCGTGGTCGTGGCGGCCGCCCAGCGCGGCGAGGTCGTCCGCATCGAGGTACGCGGACCGTACGACGGCGGGGACCCCGTCCACGGCCCCGTCGTCCGCGGCATCGTGCGCGCGCACGGCGGCGTGCTCCAGACGCACGAGGTGCCGGGCACGAACGGCAGCGCGTACGTCCTGGAGGTGCCGATCGGCGAGGGCTCCGGGGAGGCGGCCGAAACCGCCGATGCCTCCATGAAGAGCCCTGGCCCGGCGGCCACCGGCCTGGTGCCCGAGCAGGCGTCGGCCCCCGGGGGCGGACGGCGACGGGCCCGGCGCTCCTCGGTGGACTCCTTCCTGGACAGCGGTGTCGCCGGTGCGGCGGAAGCCGACGACACGGAGGGCACGGGCTTCCCGAGCCCCGCTCCCGAGGCCGCGACCGGCGCCCCTGGGGCTGCCGGTACGGGTGGTTCCGCCGGCGCGGGCACGGAGTCCGGCCCCGGCGGCACCGGGCGGCGCAGGCGCCGTGCCGTGGCGCACGGCCCCGTCGAGACCGACCCGGCCCCCGCCGCGGACGCGTCCGGCGGTACGTCGGGGGGCACCGGTCGGCGCCGGGGGCGGCCGAGCCCTGCCGAGGGTGCCGTGATGACGGCGGCCGAGCACGCCGCCGGGTCAGCCGCGCTCGGCGAAACCGTGCCTCCCCAAGGCGTGCCCTCCCCGACGGTGCCGCCCCAGGGTGAGCCGGTGCCTTCGGGACGGCGTGCCCGGCGGGCGGGTGAGCCGCAGGCGTTGGCCGCGCTGCCGTCGGGGACGGGAGCCGCGCCGGAGGTGAGCGGCGGGCTCGTGGCCGGGCACGGTGAGGGCGCCGACGCGCCGCGCCCCGGTGGCCGCCGGGCCCGGCGCGCGCTGGCCGCAGCCCGGGAGCGGGCCGCGGCGGAAGAGGCGTCCAACAGCCGGGTCTTCGCGCTGCCCCCGGCCGAGGCGGACCGTGAGGCGGGCAGCGAGGCGCAGGCAGGCGCGGAGCAGGTCGGCGGCGCACCGGTCGAGGACGCGCACGGCGACGGCACTGCCGGGCAGAGCGGTGCCGTACCCGGCGCGCACGTCCCCGGGGCACCGGGGACCGGTGGGCAGCCGGTGAGGGCTCAGCGGATGAGGGCCGCCCAGGGCGGCGGGGCCGCACCGGAGGCCGGATCCGCGCAGGGCGGCGGCACCCCCGCCGCCGCGCCTGGGGCCGGTGTGCCGGGCGGGGTCCCCGGTGCGATGCCTGGTGCGATGCCGGGTGGGACGGGCAGGGCGCCCGGTGGGGCACCTGGCGCTGGTGCGATGCCTGGTCGGATGCCGCAGGGCGCCACGCACGGTGCTCAGGGCGGGTCCCCGCAGCTCGGTGCGGCGCAGGGAACGGTGCCGCGAGGCAACGCCGCCCAGGGCGGCGCCCCCCAGGGCGGGGCCGCGCAGCCTGCGCCCGCGCAGACAGGGCGACCCGCGCAGACAGGGCCCGTACAAGCAGGGTCCGTACAGCCAGGCTCCGCGCAGGTCGGCGCCTCGGTGAGCGTTCCCGCCGGAGTGCAGGCCGGGCTGCGGGCCGGGGTCCGGGCAGCGGTGCCCGCACAGGGCGGCGGACCCGCCGGGGCGCCCGGTGCCCTGCCCGCCGCGGCGCCGGGCGGCATGCCCGTCACCGCGCCCGGTGGCCTCCCCGTACAGCAGGACGACACCGGTCAGCACGCCCTGGCGACGCACGACCCCGCGAACGACCACACCCCGCCGCAGCCGCACCCCGCGCAGCCCATGGGCCTGCCCGCGCAGGCGCAGCCCCAGTCGCCCACCGGGCGGCGGCGCGCCCGGCAGACCCCGCCGGCCACCGACGCCCCGGCAGGAACCGCCGCCCCGCAGGGCACGCCCGCACCGGGCACCCCGGCGGGCGGCAGCCCCGCGGCGGGCGCCCCCGTACCCGGCCCCGCCGGAGGCATGCCCGCGGGTGGCACCCCGGCAGGCGGTACACCGGCCGGGAGCACCCCAGCGGGGGGCACGCCCTCCGCGCTGCCTCCGCACGCCGGTGCGACGCCTCCGCACGCCGGTGCGACGCCGCAGCCGGGCGCTCCGACGCCCTCCCAGGGCACCGCGTTGCCACCCGAGCGCGACCCGCGCGCGCGTGCCGCGCAGCCGCTGCCCGCCGAGGCCGCGCCCGTCGACCCGAACTCCACACAGGGCCGCGCGTTCAGCGTGCGGACGCTGGGGCAGGGCGTGCCGTTCGGGCGCCAGCCGCAGCCGCCCGTACAGCCGCAGGCCCCCGCGCAGCCCGCCCAGGGCGGCTCCGGCCGTCGGCGCAAGCTGGCGACGCCGCCCGAGCCGGGGGCCGAGGAGCGCCCGGAGGGCGCGGGCCGTCCGCACCACCCGCAGGCGCCGCAGCCCGCGTCGCAGCCGCTGCCCCAGTCCCGGCTCTCGCCGGGCACCCCGGGCACGGAGGGCACCGGACGCTCGTACGCGATCGGCGCGCCGGACAAGAACGCCGCCGAGGGCCCCGAGCCGCTGGACGGCCCCGGCGGCGCCGTCGAGGTGGCGAACCAGCCGCAGCCGCGGCCCATGGACGACGAGCTGCCGCCCGAGCCGCTGGACAACCCGCGCCGGCTGCTCGTCTGGCCCGCGCCGGACGTCACCACGCAGCAGGCGCTCAGCGACCGCGGCTACCGGCCCGTCATCGTGCACTCGCGCGAGGAGGTCGACGCGCAGATCGCCGCGTTCCCCGCGGCCCTGTTCGTGGACCCGCTGACCGGCCCGATCACGCGGACCGCGCTCCAGTCGCTGCGCCAGGCCGCCGTCGCCGCCGAGGTGCCGGTGCTCGTCACGGCCGGGCTCGGCCAGGCCTCGCGCGAGGCCGCGTACGGGGCCGACCCCGCCGTCCTGCTGAAGGCCCTCGCGCCGCGCGACAGCGAGCAGCACCCGCCGCGCGTCCTGCTGATCGAGGAGCACGAGGAGATCGCCCTCGCCCTGACGGCGACGCTGGAGCGGCGCGGGATGCAGGTCGCGCGCGCCGAGAGCGACGCGGACGCCGTCACGCTCGCCGCGCAGACCCGGCCGAACCTGGTGGTGATGGACCTCCACCAGGTACGCCGCCGCCGCGCGGGGATCATCGACTGGCTGCGCGCCAACGGCCAGTTGAACCGTACGCCGCTGGTCGTCTACACCGCCGCCGTCGACGAGACCGACCTGCCGAAGCTGGCCGCGGGCGAGACCGTGCTGTTCCTCGCCGAGCGGTCCACGAGCAGCGAGGTGCAGACCCGGATCGTGGACCTGCTGGCCAAGATCGGCACCAACTAGCGGCCCGCCCGCGTACGGCCTGCGCGGCTGCGGACGGCCTGCGCGGCTCCGGGCGTACGTCACGGCCCCGGGCCGCGCCCGTGTGTCAGAGGCGCGTCACCGTCAGCTCGCCCTGGGCGTACTGCCTGCGCAGCACCTTCTTGTCGAACTTGCCGACGCTGGTCTTCGGCACGGCCGGCAGGATGGCCCAGCGCTCGGGGAGCTGCCACTTGGCGACGCGGGTGGCGAGGAAGTCGCGCAGGGTGGCGTAGTCCGCGGTGGCGTCCTCCTTGAGGACGACGGTGGCGAGGGGGCGTTCGCCCCACTTCTCGTCGGGGACGGCGACGACCGCCGCCTCGGCGACGTCCGGGTGGCACATCAGGGCGTTCTCCAGCTCCACCGAGGAGATCCACTCGCCGCCGGACTTGATGACGTCCTTGGCGCGGTCGGTGAGGGTCAGGAAGCCGTCGGCCGAGATGACGCCGACGTCACCCGTCTTCAGCCAGCCGTCGGAGCTGAACTTGTCCGCGGGGCGGTCGGGGTCGCCGTCCGGGCCGCCGTAGTAGGCACCCGCGATCCAGGGGCCGCGGACCTCCAGCTCACCGGCGGACTCGCCGTCCCAGGGGAGGTGGCTGCCGTCGGGGCCGACGAGGCGGGCCTCGACCCCGGCGGGGAAGCGTCCCTGGGTGAGGCGGTAGGCGAACTCCTCGTCGGTGCCGACGACCCGCGCGGGCGGGTGGGCGACGGTGCCGAGCGGCGACGTCTCGGTCATGCCCCAGGCGTGGCAGACCCGCACGCCGAGCCGGTCGAAGGCCTCCATGAGCGAGGGCGGACACGCGGAGCCGCCGATGGTGACCTGCCGCATGCAGCTCACGTCGCGGGGCTTGGCGGTGAGTTCGGCGAGGAGGCCCTGCCAGATGGTCGGTACGGCCGCCGCGTGCGAGGGCCGCTCCGTCTCGATCATCTCGGCGAGCGGCGCGGGCTGCAGGAACCGGTCGGGCATCAGCATGCCGATGCCCGCCATGAAGGTGGCGTGCGGCAGGCCCCAGGCGTTCACGTGGAACTGCGGCACGACCACCAGGGTGGTGTCGGCGTCGGTCAGGCCCATGGACTCGGCCATGTTGACCTGCATGGAGTGCAGGTAGATGGAGCGGTGGGAGTAGACGACGCCCTTGGGCTCGCCGGTGGTGCCGGAGGTGTAGCACATGGCGGCGGCGCGGCGTTCGTCCAGCTCCGGCCAGTCGTAACGCGTCGGCTTGTCCGCGATCAGCTCCTCGTAGTCGTGCACGCGGACGTGGGAGCCGTCCAGGAGGGAGCGGTCGCCCGCGCCGGAGACGACGACGTGCTCGACGCTCGGCATGCGGTCCAGGAGAGGCGCGAGCAGGCCCAGCAGGGAGCCGTTGACGATGATGACGCGGTCTTTGGCGTGGCCGACGATCCACACGAGCTGTTCGACGGGCAGCCGCAGGTTGAGGGTGTGCAGGACGGCACCCATGCAGGGGGCGGCGAAGTAGGCCTCGACGTGCTCGGCGTTGTTCCACATGAAGGTCGCCACCCGCTCGTCGCCGGTGACGCCCAGGTCGTCGCGGAGCGCGTGGGCGAGCTGCGCGGTGCGGGCGCCGATCTCCCGGAAGCTGCGCCGCTGCGGGGCGCCGTCGCCGGTCCAGGTCGTGACCTGTGAGGCCCCGTGCACGGTCATCCCGTGGTTCAGGATGCGGGTGACGGTCAGCGGTACGTCCTGCATGGTGCTCAGCACGGCGTCCTCCCGATGGGCGCGCGGCAGGGGCGGCCGGGCGTTCCCCGGCGCTCTACCTGGCAGTAGCCCAGATTCTTGCCGCATACCGAGCGGTATGTCACTACCGCGGGAGCACATCGCGGCAAATTGCACGGCGCGGAGGACTGCCGGAGAGGTGGCCGCCGGAGAGGTGGCCGCCTGGGTGGCGGGCGCACCGAGGGCTGCGGATGCGGCGGCCCCGCCCCGCACGGGGCGCGGGAGCCGGGAAGGGCGCGGTCCGGGCGCGGGCCCAGCGGACCGGCATGGGCTCAGCGGACCGGCATGGGCTCAGCGGAAGGCATGGGCTCAGCGGACCGGCGCGGGCCCAGCGGACCGGCGTGAGCTCAGCGGACCGGCGTGAGCTCCGGGTCCTCGCGGAGCTTGCCGAGCGCGCGCGACACCGCGCTCTTGACCGTGCCGATGGACACCCCGAGCACCTCGGCCGTCTGCGCCTCGCTCAGGTCCTCGTAGTACCGCAGGACGACCATGGCCCGCTGCCGCGCCGGCAGTTTCATGATCGCGCGCCACATCGCGTCGTGCAGCGCCTGCTGCTCGGCCGGGTCGCCGGCCGGCACGGTCTCCGGCTCGGGCAGCTCGTCGCAGGCGAACTCGTCGACCTTGCGCTTGCGCCACTGCGACGTGCGCGTGTTCAGCAGCGCCCGGCGCACGTACCCGTCGAGCGCCCGGTGGTCCTCGATCCGGTCCCAGGCCACATACGTCTTGGTCAGGGCCGTCTGCAGCAGGTCCTCGGCGTCGCTCGGGTTCGCCGTCAACGAGCGGGCGGTGCGCAGCAGCACGGGCTGGCGGGCCCGGACGTAGGAGGCGAACGACGGGTAGGCGGAAGGGCCCGCGCCCCGCGTCGCGGCCGTCGAGGCGCTGGTGCACACGGACACCATGGATGCGGTCATGGCTCCACGCTAGAAGCGACCCCTACACCTGCGGATCGGCCGCAGGTCCCGAAGGCGCCTCCGCCTCAGGTTGTACGAGGGGAGGTAGCCCCACCTCCTGTAGGTGGAGGAGGCGGAGCATACCCCTGGGGGTTCGACCCTGAGTCGGGTGAAACCGCTTGCCGCGACGCGTTCCCGGTCGCTCAGCCGAGTTGCGCCACCGGCGCGTGGACGAGGTTGCGGTCGATGCGCATCGTCAGACCGCCGTGCCGCTCCTTGACGTTGCCCGCGTACTGGTGGATGCGGCGCGCGGGGTGCCACGCGTTCCGCGGCAGCACCGGCTCGCCGTAGAGGTCGGGCCGCTGGTTCCACCGCGCGAACCACATGACCGACGGCAGGTCCGCCACCCCGGCCCGGCGCGCGGACTCCATGTGCCGTACGCCGGAGTCGGCACTGCTGTAGAACCCGGGTACGTAGCCTTCGCTGCGCACCTCGCGGTTCCACGCCCGTACGAAGGTGAGCGTGGCCCGGGCGCACTTCTTGTTCCGGTACGCGTACGCCTCCATGTCGAGGTAGAGCGGACTGTCCTGGCCGAAGCCGAGGGCCTCGGCCCGGCGCACCGCGTCCTGCCCCTCGCGGGCCCCCTGCCCGCCGGGGTCGCCGCCCATCCGGACGTGCTGCTTGTTGCGCGCCCGTACGCAGGGGGACTGCGAGCCGACGTACAGCGGCAGCACCTTCCAGCCCATCTCGTCCACCTCCTCCACCCAGGCGGGGGTGAGCCGCGGCTGCTTCGGGCAGGCCCGGCCGCGCCCGCCGAAGTACACGCCCACCGCGCGGTAGGGGGAGGCGAGCCAGCGCCGCATGGCGCCCGCCGACGGCGTCATACAGGTGTCGAAGCCCCGGCCGCGGAAGACGGTGGGAGCCGCGCCCTCCGGGTCGAAGTCCAGGTCGGGGTCGTCCGGATCCAGCTCCGGATCGGGTTCGGGGTCGGCGGGCGCGGCGGCTCCGGGCACGCGGGCGGGGCCCTGGGGCGGGGCCGACGTGTCCAGGGCCAGCGTCGCCAGGGACAGGGACAGGACAAGACCAGTGATCAGCTTCCGGTGGCGCATACGGCGAGTCAACGGGCCGGGCCGCGCGCGCGGTCCGGGACACGCGCCCCGTTCAGCCGTCCGCCGTCAGAATCAACCCCGAAGTGGGGACACCGGTGCCCGCCGTCACCAGCGCGTGCCCGGCGCCGGGTATCTGGTTCACGGCGGTGCCGCGCACCTGCCGTACGGCCTCGGCGATGCCGTTCATCCCGTGCAGGTACGCCTCGCCGAGCTGCCCGCCGTGGGTGTTCAGCGGGAGCCGCTCCCCGGCGACGAAGGCCGCGGCCTCACCCGGCGCGCAGAAACCGAACTCCTCCAGCTGCATGAGCACGAACGGCGTGAAGTGATCGTAGAGGATGCCCACGTCGATGTCCCCGGGCGTGAGCCCGGAGGTCCGCCACAACTGCCGGGCCACGACGTTCATTTCGGGCAGCCCGGTGAGGTCGTCGCGGTAGTAACCGGTCATCTGCTCCTGCGCGCGTCCCGCCCCCTGCGCGGCGGCAGTGATCACGGCGGGCCGGTGCGGGAGGTCGCGCGCCCGCTCCGCGCTGGTCACGACGAGGGCCTGGCCGCCGTCCGTCTCCTGGCAGCAGTCCAGGAGCCGCAGCGGCTCCACGATCCACCGGGAGGCCGCGTGGTCCGCCGGCGTGATCGGCCGTCCGTGGAAGTACGCCGCCGGGTTGGTCGCCGCGTACTTCCGGCCGGTGACGGCGACATGGCCGAACGCCTCCGGGGTCAGGCCGTGGACGTGCAGATAGCGCTGGGCCGCCATCGCCACCCAGGACGCGGGGGTGAGCAGCCCGAACGGCAGCACCCAGCCGAGCGCGACCCCCTCCGCCGACGGCTCGCGGTGGGTCACGCCCGCGCCGAAGCGGCGGCCCGAGCGCTCGTTGAACGCCCGGTAGCAGACCACGACGTCGGCCACCCCGCCCGCCACGGCCAGCGCCGCCTGCTGCACGGTGGCGCAGGCCGCGCCGCCGCCGTAGTGCACGCGGGAGAAGAACGACAGCTCGCCGATGCCCGCCGCCTGCGCGACCGTGATCTCGGGGCTCGTGTCCATCGTGAAGGTGACCAGGCCGTCGACGTCGGCGGGCGTGAGCCCGGCGTCCGCGAGCGCCGCCCGCACCGCCTCCACGGCCAGCGTCAGCTCGCTGCGCCCGGAGTCCTTGGAGAACTCCGTGGCCCCGATCCCGACGATCGCCGCCGCGCCGCCGACGCGGTCCCCGGCCCGCACGCTCATACGGCGTCCTCCGGGCTCGCCGGGGCCACCGGGCCCGCCGCCGGTGCCGCCTCCGGCAGGGTCAGGGTCACGGTGCCGGTGACGTGCTTGCCGATGCCGTTGGCGCCGATGACCCTGACCGTGACGGTGACGCCCGGGGCGCCCGGGTGCGCGGGGCCCCCGGGGCCCCCGGGGTCGACCCGCTCGACGGTGCCCGACAACACCATCGTGTCACCGGGGTAGTTGGGGGCGCCCAGCCTGATCGCCACCTTCCGGAGGGTGGCGGTGGGCCCGAAGTGGTCGGTGAGGTAGCGGCCCACCAGGCCGTTGGTGGTCAGGATGTTCATGAAGATGTCCGGGGAGCCCATCTCCCGCGCCAGCTCCGTGTCGTGGTGCACGTCCTGGTAGTCCCGCGAGGCGATGGCGCCCGCGACGATCAACGTGCGGGTGATCGGCACCTCCAGCGGGGGGAGCGTGGCTCCGGGGCGGAGGGGGTGGCGGTTGTCGGGTGTATGGGGGTCGGGCGTGCGGGGTTCCGTCGTACGGAGGCCTGGCGTACGGGGGTCGGGCGTGCGGGAGCCTGATGTGCGGCTGCCTGGTGGGGGGCCGTCGGGGGGGGGGCTGTCGGGCGTGGGAGTGCCCGGCGTGAGAGCACCGGGCGTGGGGCCGTCCGATGTGGAGCCGACGGACGTGGGGCCTTCGGGCGCGGGGCCTTCGGGCGCGGCACTGTCCGGCGTACGGCTTCCTGAGGTGCGGTCACCTGACGTGCGGCCCCCTGACGTAGGGCCCCCTGACGTGGGGCTGCCCGGCGCGCGGTGCCTCGGCGTGTGTCCCATCAGCTCGCGGCCCCCGTCACCTGCTCCAGGGGCCGGAACACCGGTAGCACCATGTCGTCCTCCACCCGCTGGAACTCAAGCCGCACCGGCATCCCGATCCGCACGGCCCGGCAGGGCACCCCCACCACGTTGCTGACGATGCGCACGCCCTCCGCGAGCTCCACCAGCACCACCGCGTAGGGCGGGTCGAAGGCGGGGAACCGGGGGTGGTGCATCACCACGTACGAATGGACCGTGCCCTCGCCGGATGCCTCCACCGTGTCCCACCCGGGCGCTCCGCAGGCGTTGCACCCCGGCAGCCAGGGGAAACGCAGCGTGCCGCAGGCGAGGCAGCGCTGGATGAGCAGCCGGTGCCGGGCCACGCCCTCCCAGAAACCGGCGTTGTCCCTGTTCACCACCGGGCGGGGTCGGCCGCCCGGCCTGCCCGACCGCTCCCGCGTGGGCTCCCGGCCCGGCCCTTCGCCTCGGGCCTTCCGGGCGGCCGTGCCCGCCGGGCCTCGCCGCGCCGGACGGTACTTGAGGATGCGGAAGCGGTGTGTCCCCGCCACCCGGCCCCCCGCGCGGACGGCCATCCGGGTCGTCACGAAGTACCCCGTGCCGAGCTTGGTCGTCTTGCGCTCCGACACCGACTCGATCACCACGTCGAAGGTGATCTCGTCGCCCGGTCGCAGCGGGCGCAGATACTCCTGCTCGCAGTCGGTGGCGACGACCGAGGTGCACCCGGCGTCGTCGAGGAGCGCGAGCAGGTCGTCGTACGCCTCCGAGCGGTCGGCGTGGCCCGACAGGCCGCCCATCGTCCAGACCTGGAGCATCGTCGGCGGGGCGATCGCGTCCGGTCCCTCGTACGCCGGGCTGGTGTCACCCAGCGCCTCGCACCAGTGCCGGATCATCGGCGCGTTGACCAGGTCCTTGCCCCGTCCCGCCACCACGGCGGCCCGGCCCTCGTACGCCTTCAGCCGCCCGTACAACGGGTCTGCCTCCGCCGCGCCGGTGACGCGCCCCGGCTCCCCGGGCACGGTCACCCGGCCTGACTCCGGGGACACGGCCGGGCCGCGCGGCCCCACTGGTTTCTCCGGCGCTTCTGGTTCCTCTGGCGCTGCCGACCCCTCCGGCGCTGCTGGTCCCTCCGGCACCTCTGGCCTTTCCGGCTTCTCCGGCGCCTCTGGCCCCGCTGATCCCTCAGGTGCTGTCGCTCCCTCTAGCGCCTCTGACGCCTCCGGCACCTCTCGCCCCGCGGATGCCTCTGACCCTGCTGATCCCTCAGGCGCCGTTACTCCCTCTGGCGCCTCTAGCGCCTCTGACACCTCTGGCGCCCCTGGCGCCTCCGCTCCCGCTTCCGCGCCACCCCTCGTGCTGTCCCTCACCGTGGCCCCCTCCGCCGCCCCGCCCGATCACAGCCGCGAACCCACCCGGGCCGTTACGCGCACCGGTTTCTGACTGTCCGTCAGCTACCCGGCAGGTGTCAAGAAGGTCCACACACAGCTGCGCGGCGGTACCCGAGGTACCGCCGCGCAGCCGTCACATCACCCCATGGAGCAGGCCCCGAGGATCACTCCCCGACGAGGCCCCGGCTCACCACAGTTCGCTGAAGTTGACGGCGACGTTCGCGTTGGTCTGCTCGATCGCCGTGAACGCCGAGCCGTTCACCTGAGCGGTGTTGCTCTGATTGGACGCGCCGTCGCCGACCGCCTGCTGCTGCGTCGTCGACGAGTTCCCGTAGTTGTCGCCCCCGACACCGCTGCCGACGACGCCCGCCACCCCCGCGTTCGATCCGTTGTCCGCGAACGAGCCGGCGTCAGCCGTCGCGACACCCGAGAAGAGGGTGACGGCCAGCGGCACGGCGGCGACGGCGGCGAGGGCGCGGGCGGTACGGATGCTTGCCATGTCTATTCCTCCAGAATGGGAGGCACTCACCGGCGGAGCCGGACGGCACCTCAAGTACGGCTGGTTCCCAGGCAGTTGGCCGACCACCTCGGAGATCTGCACGACGTCGCGAGACCAGAGTTGCCCACCGAATCCCCGCCGAACCACCCCGGACGCCACGATTCCCTCGCAAGCGTGATGACAAGTCGATAAACACGCTTTGCACCACTGAAGCCCCAGCTCGACCCCTTGACCCCGGGCAAACCCAGGCGCCACACGGGCTGAAGCGTTCCGCTGGAAACCCCGGCAAAGGGGGCGCCCCCTCCACGCGCCCTCTTTCCGGGCCGCACGCCTTCCCATCTTCGAACGCCAGTACGAAACTGATTCCATGGCCTCCACCGACCGCCATGCCGAAGACGGACCGCCCGAGGAACCGGCCACCGCGGACCCCACCACACCCGAGTCGGGCGCACACACGACAAGCGCACATGTGTCTGACACACCTGCGTCCGGCGCACCCGAGTCGAACGCACACAAGACCAGCACACCCAAGTCGGACGCATACGAGAGAGGCACACCCGCGACCGGCACACCCGAGTCCAGCACACCCGCGACCGGCACACCTATGTCCAGTGCAACCGAGTCCAACGCCACCGTGTCCAGCGCAACCACGTCCAGTACACCCGCACCAGGCGCCCACACCCCGGCCGCACACCCGACCCGGAGCCCCCGCCCCCGCGCCCGCCCCCGGCCACAGGCGCGCCCGACCGGCAACCGCCGTACGGCGACCCTCGCGCTGGCCCACGCCCTGACCGCCGCCGAGCGCGGGCTCGCCGTCTTCCCGCTGTCCCGCACCAAGCTCCCGGCGCTGCGCTCCCCGCACCACGACGACCCGAGCCCGTCGCCGTGCCACGGCGAGTGCGGGCGCCTGGGCCACGGGGTGTACGACGCGTCCACCGACCCGGCGCGCGTCCGCGAGCTGTTCGCCGCCGTGCCCTGGGCCCCGGGCTACGGCATAACCTGCGGCCTGCCGCCGTACCACCTGATCGGCATCGACCTGGACACCAAGTCGGGCACCGACGCCCCGGCCGCGCTGCGTGCGCTGGCGCTGCGGCACCTGTTCACCATCCCGGAGACCGTCGTCGTCGCCACGCCCTCCGGCGGTCGCCACCTCTGGCTGTCCGGGCCGCCGGAGGTCGTCGTGCCCAACTCGGCGGGCCGCCTGGCCCCGGGCATCGACATCCGCGGCGCGGGCGGCTACCTCGTCGGCCCCGGCTCCCGCACCGACCGCGGCGTCTACAGCACCGTCGCCGGCACCGGCGGGCTGCCCCCGGCCCCGTGCCCGCCCGCCCTGCTCCGGCTGATCGCGCCCCCACCCCGCCCGCGCCCGTCGGCACCCCCGCGCGCGGGTGACCCACAGGATCCGCAACAGGGCCAGGGGCTCGTCCAGTTCGTCCTCGCCGCCCACGAGGGGCAGCGCAACACCCGCCTCTTCTGGGCCGCTTGCCGCGCCTACGAGAACGGCATCGGCGAGGCCCTCGAAGGCCCCCTCACGGACGCGGCCCTCCGCATCGGCCTCACCCTCCGGGAGGCACGCTCCACCCTCGCCTCAGCGGCCCGCCTGACCGGCCACACCTGACCCCCACGCGTACGACCCCACGACAAAGGGGCGCCCGGAAACCTCCGGACACCTGCCCGCCTCAGGAGAGTCATCTCCCTCTTGTCCTGCGAGCCACGTGTCGCCGCTTCGGCCACCTGGTCATCGCGACCGGCGACCGGCCTGGCGTAGTGCCGGGTTGTGACGCTCGCGTTCGAGTGGCCGAGCCGGTGGGCAGCGGTCATCGCCCCGTACCGGTCAGCGACCCAAGTGCCGTGCGAGGCGCGCAGATCATGCGGAGTGACGTCGTTGAGACCAGCCGTCGAGACGGCGGGGGCGTCGTGAATCGGATGGCCGTCATCGGGACTCCGTCAGCCATGCCGTGGAGCAGCCCGAGCCAAGGCAGGCGACCGCCGAGGAGGCGTCGCTACTCGGGATTCAGAAGGCCGCCCTCGTCACGCCTATCCGGTGGACGTACTACAGCGACGAAGGCCGGCCCGTGGAGACGGCGGACATTGTCGTGCCTGCGGCACACCGCGAGATCGTCTACGAGATCCCGATCGATCACTGATCGTTCACCCCACACGGGACTCGCCGGAGCAGGCATCATGACGTGCGTGGGGATCGACGTGGAACTGCACTCGGCTCGGCCGGTGCGCGACTGGAAGAAGGCGCGCCGGACATTCCTGCGAGGGTGTTACGGCCACGGCGACGCGTTGGCCGACGCACTGGGATCGCTTCACTGTCTCGGCGTCCGCGGTCGGCTTCCCGCCGTCGATCCCTACGGGGATACGGTGATGAACGAGCAGGAAGCGGCAGCAGCCCTCAGCGAGTTGCCGGGCCTGAGCGAGCAGTGCGCGGACGAGCGACAACGCGCGGCACTGGATGACCTCGCTGCGGTACTGGAACAGTGCGTGGCCACCCCGGGCAGCTACGTATGGTTCGCGGGCGACTGATGCGCAGGTGCCGGGCGTTCATCGCGGTGCCCCCGGCGCGCCCCTTCCGTGCCCGATCCAGCGGGAAACTGCGGGGAAGCACGGTGACGAGCGGGCAGCGTGCAGCACAACGGCCCCCGACCATATGACCTGGTCGGGGGCCGTTCACATGTGCGGTGGGTGTGGGATTTGAACCCACGGTGGCTCGCACCACGACGGTTTTCAAGACCGTTCCCTTAGGCCGCTCGGGCAACCCACCCCGCGCCGCCGCCGCGTGTTCGGGCGGGCTGGCGCGGGGTCAAGAGTAGCGGGTCAGCTGTCGCCCTTGCGTGCGCCCAAGGTCACATCGACCGTGCGCTCCTTGCCGTCGCGCTCGTAGGTGATCTTGACCGTGTCGCCCGGCTTGTGGGTCCAGATCTGCCCGATCAGGGTCGGGCCGCTGTCGATGACCGTGTCGTCCAGCTTCGTGATCACGTCACCGGACTTCAGGCCCGCCTTGTCCGCCGGGCCGTCCGGCTCGACGGCGGGGCCCGAGCCGCTGGCGCCGCGGTCGGAGATCACGGCGCCCTTCGACGCCTCGGCCAGGGAGACCGAGGCACCGATCACCGGGTACGTGGCCTGGCCGGTCCTGATGAGCTGCTGCGCCACGTTCTTCGCCTGGTTCACCGGGATCGCGAAGCCCAGGCCGATGGAGCCGGACTGGCCGCCGCCGAGGCCGCCGCTGTCGGCGGGCTTGATCGCGGAGTTGATGCCGATGACGGCGCCGCGGGCGTCCAGGAGGGGTCCGCCGGAGTTGCCCGGGTTGATGGACGCGTCGGTCTGCAGGGCGCTCATGTACGAGCTCTTGTTGCTGGCGCCGTCGCTGGACGTCACCGGGCGGTTCTTGGCGCTGACGATGCCCGTGGTGACGGTGTTGGACAGACCGAAGGGCGCGCCGATCGCGATCGTGGAGTCGCCGACGGCGACCTTGTCGGAGTCCGCCAGCGGCAGCGGGCGCAGGTCCGCCGGCCTGTTCTTGAGCTTGATGACCGCGACGTCGTACCCCTCGGCGCGGCCCACCACCTCGGCGTCGTACTTCTTGCCGTTCGAGAACGTCGCCGACAGCTTGCCACCCTCGGCGGCCGACGCCACCACGTGGTTGTTGGTGAGGATGTGGCCCTGCTGGTCGTACACGAAGCCGGTGCCCGTGCCGCCCTCGCCGCTGCCACTCTGCGCTTCCAGGGTGACGACGCTCGGCAGCGCCTTGCTCGCGATGTCCGCGACCGAGCCCGGCTCGCGCTTGAGGTCGGCCGGGGCCTCGGAGGCGGAGACCGTGGTGGAGTCCGTCCCGCTGTCCTCGTTGCGGTCCGCCGCCCAGAAGCCGATGCCGCCGCCGACCCCGCCCGCGACCAGGGCCGCCGCGAGCACCGCCGCGACCAGGCCACCACGGCGGCGGCCGCTCGGCTTCGGCGCGGACGGCTGCTCGGCCGTCCAGGAGGTGCCCCACCCGGAGCCGCCGTCCTGCGCGTACGACGGCACGGCGGGCGGCGGGGGCGGCGGCCAGGCGCCCCCGGACGCGGCCACCGACGCGGGCGCCGGTGCGTGCGCGCCCGATGCGGGGGAGCCAGGCACGGGGGAGCTCGGCGCGTGCGCGCCCGTGGTGTGTGCGTACGGGTCCGGCACGTGCGGCGCCGCAGCCGGGGGCTCGGCCGGGGCGGACCCGGGCACCGCGTCCCGCGGCGCCTGCTCGGGTGCCGGGCCGGAGGCGCCCTCGGACCCGCCCGCGGACGCCTCGGGCCCGGAGGGGGTCGCCGCGGCGGAACCGGAACCGGAAGCGGAACCGGAACCGGACGTCGTAGGGGGAGCCGCGGTCCCCGAGGGCGTCGACGCGGTGGGGGCGGGAGCAGCGGGAGTGTCCACCGGCACAGGAGGTGCGGACGGGGCCGGGGGGACCGCAGTGCCCTCGTTCTCGGTGCTCACAGCTTTCTTCTCCTCGGTCCACGCTGTCGTACTCGGTCACGGCCAAAGATCGGCCCGGGGCGCACAGCTCGGGTACCCGGTCAACCGCTGTCAACCGTTCAGTCGTCCCCAGTCAGCTTTTCCCATGGGCTGTCAGCCCACCATAAGCCGACGCTGTGCGTTCACGACGGGCGAAACCGCCGCATTCGGAAGGCCTCGGCAGGCCTCGGAAGACTTCGGAACCCTTCGGGAGCGCCCGGAGGGTCCCTGTGGGCCTCCGCGGCACTGTGGGCGCCTCCGGAGGCTCACCCACAGGTTCACAGCCGAGTCATAGAGAGAGCTGAAGACAAGGTGAGAGGAAGCTGAGAAATCCCGGCACCGCCGCACACGGCCCGGGCCCCGCCCCCGCGTACACGACCCTTGCCCACCCCCACCGCACGCGACCGCCCCACCCCCACCGCACACGACCGGCCCGCCCCCGCCGACAGGCCCCGACCACCGGGACGGTGGCACGATGACGCGGTGACCCACGCACGACAGCACCTCATCCAGGTCGTGGCCCACCGAGGAGCCTCCGAGGACGCCCCGGAGCACACGCTGGCCGCTTACAAGAAGGCGGTCGACGACGGCGCCGACGCCCTCGAATGCGACGTCCGGCTCACCGCGGACGGGCACCTCGTCTGCGTCCACGACCGCCGCGTCAACCGCACCTCGAACGGCCGCGGCGCCGTCTCCGCCCTGGAACTCGCCGATCTGGCCGCGCTCGACTTCGGCTCCTGGAAGAACCGCGAACGGGCCCGTGCCGAGGGCCCGCACGCCGACGGCCTCGACGCCGAGGCGCCCGACTGGGAGGAAGGGCCGGCCCGCGAGGACACCTCCGTCCTCACCCTGGAGCGCCTGCTGGAGCTCGTGGCCGAAAACCACGCCTCCGGGCGCCCCGTCCAGCTCGCCATCGAGACCAAGCACCCCACCCGCTGGGCAGGTCAGGTCGAGGAGCGCCTGCTGCACCTCCTGAAGCGCTTCGGCCTGGACTCGCCCCCCGCGGAGGGTCCTTCGCCGGTACGGGTGATGAGCTTCTCGGCGCGCTCCCTGCACCGCGTACGGGCCGCGTCGCCGACACTGCCGACCGTCTACCTGATGCAGTTCGTCTCGCCGCGCCACCGCGACGGACGGCTGCCCCAGGGCGTACGCGTCGCGGGACCGAGCATCCGGATCCTCCGCAACCACCCTGGGTACGTCGACAAACTCAAGCGCGCGGGCCACCAGGTCCACGTGTGGACGGTGAACGAGCCCCGGGACGTCGAGCTGTGCGTCCGGCTCGGCGTCGACGCGATCATCACCAATCGCCCCAGGCACGTCCTGTCCCAACTGGGCCGCGCGTAGCGCCCGTTACAGGGAGTGCACCGGCGCGTTCGCTCCGTGTTCGATCGTGTCGAGTGCGTCACCATCCCCGCCGTGGCCGGTTTCCGGTCCAGTCCATTGGGGCATCCACTCCGTGGCGTGGGGCAAAGGAGGTCTCGGGGGTGGCGTTTGTGGTGGCACGGGAAGTGCCCACGTCGTCGAGCATGGCCGTACCCCATGGTCCTGCGGGCGTGGGGGAAGCCAGACACCGGATGCGCGATCAGCTTCGCGTCAGCGGGGTGTCGGAGTCGGTCATCGACGACGCCGTACTGATCCTGTCGGAACTGCTCAGCAACGCCTGCCGGCACGGCAGGCCCCTGGGCAGGGGGCTGAGCGACAGCCCGCAGGACGGTGACGGCAGTGGCGACGGAGACGTGCGTGCCGCCTGGCGCGTCGACAAGGCGGGACGTCTGACGGTCGAGGTGACGGACGGCGGCGGCCCGACCCGCCCGGTCCCGGCCACCCCGTCGGTCACCGCCCACGGCGGCCGCGGGCTGAACATCATCACCGCGCTCGCCGAGTCCTGGGGCGTACGGGACGACGCCCGCGGCGAGGTCACCGTGTGGGCCCTCGTGCACTCCGGCCACCGCCACGAGGACTTCGCTACGCGCGTCGCCGCGCCCTCGGCGTCCGCGATAGCCGAGCTGGGCCTCACGGACCCGTTCGACGACGGAGACTGACGGGCCTTGCGGGGCCTTGCGGGGCCTGACGGGTTCGACGAGGTCCGGCGGAACCTGAGGGGCCCGCGCCAGGGACGAGGGCTGAGGACCCGCCGGGCATCCGGCGGCGCCCACGTCGTACGGGCGCCCGTCCCGCCCCCGTCGTACGGGCGCCGCGGCCCGCGCCCGCCGCGCCGAGTCGCCCCACCGGTGAGCGGCTAGGCTCGCGCCCGTACGCAAGCGAGCCGTAACCGGGAGACACCCACGATGGCGAAGAAGCGCCCGCAGACCAAGGGCAAGCAGCCGCAGCTCAAGGACCACGAGGTCCCGGTGGTCGGCGCCAGGGAACCCTGCCCCTGCGGTTCGGGCCGCCGCTACAAGGCCTGCCACGGCCGGGCCGCCGCGCACGCGGTCACCGAGCTGGTGCAGCGCCCCTTCGAGGGGCTGTCCGGCGAGTGCGACTGGGTGGCGCTGCGCGAACTGGTGCCCGCCGCGACCGTCGAACTGACCCTGAAGGACGGCCTTCCCGAGGGCGTGCCGTCCGTGACCCTCGCGACCGTGCTGCCGATGGCCTGGCCCGCGCTGCGCCGCGAGGACGGCTCCGTCCTGCTCGGCCTGCAGAACGACACCTCGTCCGGCGACATCAGCCGCGACCTGGCCGACACGCTGCGCCGCGCCCTCACCACGGAGCCGGGCCGGCCGGTGACGGCGCGCCGGGCGCCCGCCGACGGGCCGCGCCTGCAGGACGTGCTCGACGACAAGGCCCCCTTCGAGCCGGTCGTGCACTCCGGCTTCGAGTTCTGGGTCCCGGACGCGGAGAACGCCTCGGCCGAGGTGACGGCCTCCCTGGAGCGCGCGAACGCCGCCGCCATCCCGACGGTCAAGCTGTCCGGGGTCGACTCGGCGTACTGGTGCGAGACGCCGGAGAAGAACCACCTGCGCTGGGTCATGCCGCACGCCGAGGAGCAGCTCCTCGACGCCTTGGCGCGGCTGAGCGCCGCCGGTGCGTCGAGCCTCGGCGAGGGCACGCGCCTGGTGGGTTCCTTCCGCGCGCACGGGCTGACCGTGCCGGTGTGGGACCTGCCGAGCGGTGTGGGCGCACAGGACGTGGAGAAGCCCGCGGCGGAGTTCGCCGAGCGGCTCGCCTCGGCGCTCGCGGTGACGGAGCCGCTGACACCGGAGGAGCGGCGCGCCCGTGGCGGCCTCACCAACCGCCAGGTGACCCTGAGCTGACCGCCAGGTGACCCAGAGCTGAGGGTTGCCGCGAGCTGAGGGGTGCCGCGCGGGGCGGCCTTCCCGCCCGCGCGCGCTGTTTCCGCCACGCGTCCTCCGCATGCGCCGCCCGCGCCACCCCCTGTTCGTCCCGCGTTCCGGGCCGTCGAAGGTCATCCGGCCGCGCCCCCGCGCCGGATTCCGAACGGCGGGCGGCGCGGCGTATGCACAACGGACAGCGTGCGGCACCACGGGGAAGGCACGCCCTGGAGCGGTGCCCGGGTCGCCGCCCGGCCCGGGCCGGGGCGCCGCGTGCGTGACCAGGCCGGGACCGGCCCAGGACCAGGCGGGCGCCGGGTGGCCGCCCGGCTCCGTCCCGCTCCTCCACAGCGCCCCACCGGCCCGTCGGGCCGCACGCGTGACTCCTGTCACAACTCCCGTTGGACACAGGCGAATCCCTGTCCGGATAACTGAGATCGAATTTGCCAAGCGCCGATCTCTTGTTACCGTTCAGGTAGCCCGGTTGCTGGTGCATCCCCCGTCGCCAGCAACCGGGCGCTTCCATGCCCGGGAAGAAGTCGCGCGCTCAACTGCCTTGCGGTCCCGGGGAGTTGCTTCCTGAGCGCAGCAGGAGCGCGTCGCCGCTCTCCGTCGCGAACTCCGCGACCGCCGTGTAGTGCGCCGCCGGACCCACCGTGCGCTCCTTGGGTGTGTCGCACGCCCCCGGCTCGTCGTCCGCGCCCACCACACAGTGCATCTGCACGGTGCGCCCGTGGGGGCCCATCATGCTCAGGACCGCCGTCAGGTCCTCTCCGGTGGCGTTGCGGTAGTAGGTACGCGCCCAGGTGTCGGCGCCCTGGGACAGGACGCAGGTCTGCGCCTCGACCCCGTCGGGGGAGGAGAGTTCGGGCCCGCAGCGGGCGAGGGTGTCGGGTGCGGCGAGTGTGCCGGATGCGCCTGGGGTGCCCTGCGAGCGGGACGGTGACGACGGCGACGTGAGTGACGACGACGGCGGCGATGACAGTGGCGAGGACGGTGACAGTCCCCCGGACTCCGAGGCCCGGTGGCGCTGCCCCTCCCCCTCCTCCGGCCCGGCGCTCCCCGCTCCGCTGCTGCCCGCCGTACCGCCGCCGTGCGACCCGTCGCCGGCCGGCCGGGCACCGGCCTTGGCATCGGCCGAACCGACGCCGGCCCCCGTCTCCCCGTTCGCCGCGCCCGCCATCGCGTTATCCGCGTTAGCCAGGTTCTCAGGGGTCTCCGGGTTCTCCGCCCCGGCACGTCCCGGTCCGGCGGGGGTGTCGTCGAGTACGGGCCCCGCCGCCGCCCCGGCGAGCGGCAGCAGCGCGGCGGCGGCCACGCTGCCCAGGAGCACGAGCAGACGGTGGTTGACGGCCGGGCGCGGGTGCATGGGCCGAAGATAACGACCCTGGGCACCCGGTCCCGCGCCGCGCGCCCGTTTCCCTCAGAACTCGGGCGCGCTCACACCCGTATGAGTGAGCGCGTCGACCACGGCGTCCACGACGGTCTCGACGTCCGGCACCCAGGGGGCCGCGGAGCCGGGGGCGGGAGCGGTGGCCGCGGCGGTGGCGCCGCCCTTGCCCGGGCGGCGGAGCGCGGGGCCCGGCAGCGGGGCCCGCTCCCAGCGCACCTGGCCCTGGCCCGTCTCGGACGGGGGCAGCGGGATGTACCCGCCCTCTCCGTGGAAGCGCAGCGAGCCGGGCACCCGGTCCTTGGCGTACAGGAGCTCGCCCAGCCTCTCCATGGAGTACGGCGCGACGAGCACGAAGTAGCGGGCCGAGGTGGCGACGACGGGACCGAGGCGGACGCCCGCGAGGTCGAGCGCGGCGAGGGCGCGCGCGCCGGCCGCCGCGGGCAGGCTCACGGCGCACGGGGCGCGCCCGCCGGTGGCGAGGAGGATCGGCGCGCCGGGGCGGTTGGTCCACCACCAGCGGACCATGCGCTCGTCGGTGGTGGCGGCGAGCAGCCCCGGGTCGAGCGGGTGGGCGCCTGGTACGACGCACTCCGGGTCGGGACAGGCGCACCGCGCCGGGCCGCCGCCGAGCCCGGGCCCCTCCGGCCGCGCACCGGCGAAGCCGTCATCCCCGGAAACACCGGTGGCACCAGGGGCGCCGGGGGCACCGGAGCCGGGGGCCGCCGCGCCGGGGTCCGTCGCGCCGGACCTGTCCCGGTCCGCCGGGCCCGCCGCGTCCCCGTCCGTCGCCGAGCCGGGGAAGTACCAGGTCACCACGGTGGAAGCGGGGCGGTTCGCCGCCCTGCGCCGCGCGGCCCGCGACCGGCGCTTCCCGCCGCGCTTGCCCTTCTTGCCCGCGTCCTTGCTGCCGCGTGTGCCGGCCGGGCGGCCGTCGAGCCGGTCGGTGCCGTCGAGTCCGTCCGTGTCGGCGCGCCCGCCGAACACCGCTGGGGTGCCGAGGGACTGCCTGCTCGGTCCGTCGATGCCGACGCCGGGCAGCACGGGCCAGCGCCATGCCGTCGCGAAGGTCAGGGCCGCACCGATCAGAGGGGGACTCTGCTCAGACTTCCTCCCGATTCGCCAGGACAGGAGCCTGCGTCGCCTTCCGAGGATCTCGCGCATGAGCGCTCGTTCCTTTCCGTTACACGCAGAGGGACACTTCGGGCCACATCACACCATGGGTGGATCTCTATCACTGTGTGTACGAGGTGCGCGTACAAGGTGCAGCAAGGTGCGTACAAGCTGGCGCGCCACTCCCCAGCCTGGGGCATGGGGATCCCCTAGGGGCTGAGCGTTGGCGTGGCGTGGGGTGGCGGCGCCTGGCGTTTGCCGTCCCGCGTATTACTGGCCCCCGGTGCCACGGGAGGATGGGGCGCGGTCGCCGTGGGTTAAGACGTCCGGGTCCGGCGGCAGGTTCCGGGCGTGGCACAACTGCCCCCGGCCAGCCCCGGGCCACCACTGGAATCCGTACCCAGCACGGCCGCTGTGACGCTCCTTCGAACAATGTCAGTCGACCGCAATATGCCGTTCACTGCAACAGTTTTGAGCCAAGTTTTCAAGATCATTTCTAGATCACGGAATTCACGGAGGTCACATCTGACACCAGGAATCCCGGCAGGACAATGCTGGACATCCCCTCACCGGTACGTGTAGATGTGGAGGCATTGCTAGCGGCGCAGCATGACAGGGGGTTTGCGATGCTATTGAGCAATACGCACTGGCCGGAAAGCGGCCAGCCATGAACGCCCCGCACCCGCCGAAAGTGGCCGGAATCGATTCCACTGTTCCCCCACCGGCGCACACTGCCCCGCCCGCCTCTCCCGTCCCGGCGGCCCCCGGAGCCACGGCAGTACGGGGAGCACCCGGCGCCCTGATCCAGGACCGCCTCGCCGGCTGGGTCTCCGACCTGACGACCCTGCACGAGCTCACCGAGCGCCTCTCCCGCACCACCACCCTCGACGACGCCCTGCACGAACTGCTGCGCGCCGGAGCCGCCCTGGCCGGCGCCCGCCGCGGCCTGGTCGTGGTGGAACCCGCCGACGGGCACGGCCCCGACACCACCGTCGGCCTCGGCTTCGCCCGCGCCGACCTCGGGCACCTGGAGACCGTGCCGCGCACCGCCACCTCGTACGGCAGGCTCCTGGACGCCGGCGCGGCCACGGACGGGCCCGGTGTCGCCCGGCCCCGCGCCACCGAGGCCCCCCGGACCGGTGTCTCCGCGACCGGCGTCTCCGGAACCGGCGCCCCCGTGTCCGGCGCCCCCGGGACCCATGGGCTCGCCCCGCCCGGTGATCTCGCCGAGGTCGTCGAGCCGGACCTCTTCGCCGACGACGCCCTCGACCCGCGCCACCGCGAGGTCGCCGCCCGCCTCGGCTACGCCGCGAGCTACGCGCTCCCGCTGGCCACCGCGACGGCGGGCGCCCTCGGCGCGGCCGCCTGGCACTACGACGAGCCCGCCGAGCCCACCGCCCGCCAGCGCCACCTCATCGGCCTGTACGTCGGGCACGCCGCCGAGCACGTGGCCCGCCTCGTCGAACTGACCCGCGCCCGCACCACCGTGGCGACCCTGCGCGAGGAACTGCTGCCCACGCGCCTGCCGCGGGTCGCGGGCGTGCAGCTCGCCGCCCGGCGCCGCACCGGTGCGCGCGGCGGCGGCGACTGGCACGACGCGCTGCCCCTGCCCGACGCGGCGCTCGGCCTCGCGGTCGGCTCCGTCACCGGCTCCGGGCCGGGCGCGGTCGCCGCGACGGGACGGCTGCGCGCGAGCCTGCGGGCGTACGCGGTCATGGAGGGCGAGGACCCCGTCGCCGTCCTGTCCGACCTGGAGCTGCTGCTGCGCCTGACCGAGCCCGCGCGGTCGGCGACGGCCCTGTTCGCGTACTGCGAGCCCGCGCTGCGCAAGGTCGTCCTCGCCGGGGCGGGGCACAGTCCGCCGCTGCTCGTCGGGCAGCGGCGCACGGAGTTCGTGGAGACCTCCCTGTCCGCGCCGCTCGGCATGCTCGCCTGCTGGGAGGCGCCCAGCGTCGAGATCCGCCCGGAGCCCGGGGAGACGCTGCTCCTCTACACCGACGGCCTGCTGCGCCGCACCGGCGACCCCACGGACCGGGCGTTCGCGCGGCTGCACGCGGCCGCCGCGAGCGTGCCGAAGGCGGCCCGCCAGGACCCCGGCGCGATCGCCGACCACATCCTGGGCACCGTCCTGCCCGACGGGCTCGACGCGGGCGACGGCGAGGAGGACGTGGTCCTGCTCGCGGCCCGCTTCGCGTAGCGGTGCCGCCGAGGGCCCGGCATCGCAGAGAGGTGCCACAGGCGGGGCCCTCTTTCGAGTGGTGGCCTCCTGACCCGCGTGAGCCTTCGGTTCCACTGTGTGAGGGGTCTTCTGCCTCTGGACCCCCTTCCGTACGGCCGTACGATGAAGGGGCTCGTTGTCGTACATAGGAGGCAGACCGTGTCGGACGCGCTCAATCCGGAGACTCCGGAAGAGACCGAAGAAGAGCCGATCAAGCAGCGCAAGAACGGCCTGTACCCGGGTGTTTCCGACGAACTGGCCGCGAACATGAAGTCCGGCTGGGCCGACACCGAGCTGCACGACCTGGAGCCGGTCCCCCAGGCCGGGCACACCGCCGCCCGCCGTGCCGCGCTGTCCGCGCGCTTCCCGGGCGAGCGCCTGGTCGTCCCCGCGGGCAACCTGAAGACCCGCTCCAACGACACGGAGTACGCCTTCCGCTCCTCGGTCGAGTACGCGTACCTCACGGGCAACCAGACCGAGGACGGCGTCCTCGTCATGGAGCCCACGCGCGACGGCCACCGGGCGACGATCTACCTGCTCCCGCGCTCGAACCGGGAGAACGGCGAGTTCTGGCTCGACGGCCAGGGCGAGCTGTGGGTCGGCCGCCGCCACTCGCTCACCGAGGCCGAGCGGCTGTACGGCATCCCCGCCTCCGACGTGCGCGAGCTGCCCGGCGCGCTGCGCGAGGCCACCGGCCCGGTCCGCGTCGTGCGCGGCTACGACGCCGGGATCGAGGCCGCCCTGACCGACAAGGTCACCGCCGAGCGCGACGAGGAACTGCGCGTCTTCCTCTCCGAGCTGCGCCTGGTCAAGGACGAGTTCGAGGTCGGCGAGCTGCAGAAGGCCGTGGACTCCACGGTGCGCGGCTTCGAGGACGTCGTGAAGGTCCTGGACAAGGCCGAGGCGACGAGCGAGCGCTACATCGAGGGCACGTTCTTCCTGCGCGCCCGCGTCGAGGGCAACGACGTCGGCTACGGCTCCATCTGCGCCGCCGGTCCGCACGCCACCACCCTGCACTGGGTGCGCAACGACGGCCCGGTCCGCTCCGGCGACCTGCTCCTGCTGGACGCCGGCGTGGAGACGCACACGTACTACACCGCCGACGTCACCCGCACCCTGCCGGTCAACGGCCGCTTCAGCGAGCTGCAGCGGACCATCTACGACGCCGTGTACGAGGCCCAGGAGGCCGGGATCGCCGCGGTGAAGCCGGGCGCCAAGTTCCGCGACTTCCACGACGCCGCGCAGCGCGTGCTCGCCGAGAAGCTGGTGGAGTGGGGCCTGGTCGAGGGCCCGGCCGAGCGGGTCGTGGAGCTCGGCCTGCAGCGCCGCTGGACGCTGCACGGCACCGGCCACATGCTCGGCATGGACGTCCACGACTGCGCCGCCGCGCGCACCGAGACGTACGTGGACGGCACCCTGGAGCCGGGCATGTGCCTGACCGTCGAGCCCGGCCTGTACTTCCAGGCGGACGACCTGACGGTGCCGGAGGAGTACCGGGGCATCGGCGTCCGCATCGAGGACGACATCCTCGTCACCGAGGACGGCAACCGGAACCTGTCCGCCGCGCTGCCGCGCCGCTCCGACGAGGTCGAGCGCTGGATGGCGGAGCTCAAGGGCTGACACCGCGTGGCGCGGACGGCACCGTCCGCACCACGCCGCCGCGAGCGGTCCGCGTGACGGCTCGTACGCCGTTCGTACGCCCCTCGCGTGCCCGTTCCCGAGCGCCGGACAGGCCCTGCCTGTCCGGCGCTTCGCGCTGTTCCGGGAGGGGACACGGCCCGTGAAGTGGCCCAGGAACAGGCGCCGGGAATGGCCCACTTGAGGGGGCCACCGCGTCCCTAGGGTCGGGGCATGACGACTCCCCGGCTCCTCCCCGCCCGCGGGCCCCTGCGGCTCCTCGCGCTCGCGCAGTTCGGCAACTCCGTGGGCGACGGCGCGTACTACGTCACCTCCGCCCTCTACTTCACGCACGTCGTCGGGCTGTCCCCGGCGCGGATCGGGGCCGGGCTGACGGTGGCCTGGGCGGTCGGCTCGGTCGTGGGTGTGCCCCTGGGGCGGCTCGCCGACCGGCGCGGCCCGCGCGGGACCGCCGTCCTGCTCGCCCTCGCCACCGGCGCGGCGGTGGCGTCGTTCCTCGTCGTCCGCGGCTTCGTGCCGTTCGTCCTGTCCGCGCTCGTGTACGCCACCGCGCAGTCGGGCCTCTCGGCGGCGCGGCAGGCGCTCCTGGCGGGGCTCGTCGCGCACGAGGAGCGCACGGGCGCGCTCGCGCACCTCCAGGCCACGTTGAACGCGGGCCTGGCGGTCGGCGCGGCGCTGGGCGGGGTCGCGCTGCACCAGGGCGACCGGGCGGCGTACCTGGCGGTGTTCGCCCTGGACGCGGCCGCCTTCGTGGGGTGTGCGGCCGTGCTGCGGCGGCTGCCCGCGGTGGCGCCGGCCCCGGCGGTGCCGGGCGACAGGCTCGCCGTCCTCAGGGACCGCCCGTACGTGGTCCTGACCCTGCTCAACACCGTGCTGCTGCTGCGGATGCCGCTGCTCAGCCTGGGGATCCCGCTGTGGCTCACCGAGCGCACCCAGGCGCCCGCCTGGCTGGTCTCCGCGCTCTTCGTGCTCAACACCCTGGGCGTGATGGCCTTCCAGGTGCGCACCGCGCGGTCGGTGTCCGGCCTGCCCACGGCGGTGCGGGCCCTGCGCCGGTCGGGCGTGCTGATGCTGGTGACGTGCGCGGTGTTCGCGCTGTCCGCGCTGGACGCCGGGCCGTGGGTGGCGGCCGCGGTGCTCGTCGCCGGGTCCCTGGTGCTGCTCGCCGCCGAGATGCTCCAGTCGGCGGGGTCCTGGCAGATGGGCTTCGACCTGGCCCCGGCCGGGCGGATCGGCGAGTACCAGGGCTTCTTCGGCACCGGCGTCACCGTCGCCCGCACGCTGGGCCCGCTGGTCCTGACCGCGCTGCTCGTGGAGTGGGGCACTCCGGGGTGGCTGGTCCTGGGCGGGGCGATCCTCGTGGCGTCGTACGCGATGGGGCCGGTGGCGCGGTGGGCGGAGCGGGCCGGGGGCACGGGGGCGCCGTACCCCGCGCCCGCGACCGCGTAGGGCGGGGCACGGGCGCCGCGGCTCAGCCCTGGCGCTCGTCCGTGCCGGCCACCTTCCCCGTGGCCAGGGCGATCCGGTTCCACGTGTTGATCGCGAGGATCAGGGACAGGACCTGGGCCAGTTCGCCCTCCTCGAAGTGGGCGGCGGCACCGGCGTACACCTCGTCCGGGACCCCCGCGCCGGCGACGCGGGTCACGGCGTCGGTGAGGGCGAGCGCGGCCTGCTCCTTGGCGGTGAAGAAGTTCCTGGCCTCGCCCCAGACGGCCACCATGTGCAGCCGGTCCTCGCTCTCGCCCGCCTTGCGCGCGTCGTTGGTGTGCATGTGCAGGCAGTACGCGCAGCCGTTGAGGTGCGAGGCGCGGATCTGGATCAGCTCGACGAGGGCCGGGTCGAGCCCGTCACGGGCGGCGGCGTCCAGGCCGATGACGGCCTTGAAGACCCGGGGAACGGCCTTGGCGAAGTCGAGGCGGGGGGCCGGGGTCGCGGCACCGGCGGCGGCGGTCGTCGTGGCGCCCCCGGCAGCGGCAGCGGCCGTCGTGGACGCGGCGGAAGCGGCGGCGGTCGTCGTGGCGGCGATGGTCGTCGTGGCGGCGGCGGGAGCGTGCGTGGTGTTCGTCATGCCCATGAATCTAGGGTCTGGATAGACCACGCGTAGGGTGCATTCCCATGACGGAATCATGGGTCAATTCCGCCGAGCGTATCGGCCGTGACCTGCATGTCGACCTCTCCGGGGGCGGCAGCCGCCGGGCCGCCCTCCTGCACGCCCTGCGGGAGGCGGTGCGCTCCGGGCGCCTCGCGCCGGGCACCCGGCTGCCGCCGTACCGCTCCCTGGCGGCCGACCTCGGCCTGGCCCGCAACACCGTCGCCGACGCCTACGCCGAACTGGTCGCCGAGGGCTGGCTGACCGCGCGCCAGGGCTCGGGCACCCGGGTCGCCGAACGCGCCGCACCACCCCCGCGCGTACGCGTCCCCAAGCGCGCCCCCGTCGCGCCCGAGCCGCCCGCGCACAACCTCGTCCAGGGGCAGCCGGACGCCGGCTCCTTCCCCCGCGCCGCCTGGCTCGCGGCGGCCCGGCGCGCGCTGACCGCCGCGCCCAACGAGGCGTTCGGGCCCGGCGACCCCCGCGGCCGCGTCGAGCTGCGGCGCGCCCTCACCGCCTATCTGGCCCGCTCCCGCGGCGTACGGGCCGACCCGGAGCGGATCGTGGTGTGCTCCGGGTTCGCGCACGCGCTGCGGCTGCTGTTCGGCACGGGCGGCGGCGGAGTCCTGCGCGGGCCGCTCGCCGTGGAGGCCTACGGGCTCGGCTTCCACCGCTCCCTGCTCGCGACCGCCAAGGTGCGGACCGTACCGCTGCCCCTGGACGAACACGGCGCCCGCGTCGAGGAATTGGCGGACGCTCCGGTTCCGGTACGGGCGGTGCTGCTCACGCCCGCGCACCAGTTCCCCACCGGCGGGCCGCTGCACCCGTCGCGCCGGGCCGCCGTCGTCGACTGGGCCCGGGCCCGCTCCGGGATCGTCCTGGAGGACGACTACGACGGCGAGTTCCGCTACGACCGCGAGCCCGTCGGCGCCCTCCAGGGCCTCGACCCCGAACGGGTCGTCCACATCGGCTCGGTGAGCAAGAGCCTGTCCCCCGCCGTGCGGCTCGGCTGGATGGTCCTGCCCGAGCACCTCGTCGACGCCGTGGTCACCGCGAAGGGCGAGCGGGAGGCGTGGGTGAGCGTGCCCGACCAGCTCACGCTCGCCGACCTCATCGAGTCCGGCCACTACGACCGGCACGTACGCCGCATGCGCCAGCGCTACCGGCGCCGCCGCGACCAACTCGTCGCCGTGCTCGCCGAACGCGCCCCGCACGTCACCGTCACCGGCATCGCCGCCGGGCTGCACGCGGTGCTCCGCCTGCCGCCCGGCACGGAGGCGTCCGCGGTCAAGGCCGCGGCGTGGCACGGCGTCGGCCTGGAGGGGCTGGCCGCCTACCGCCACCCCGAGGCGCGGGCCCCGGCACCGGACGGGCTCGTCGTCGGCTACGCGACACCCGCCGAGCACGCGTACACGGCGGCGCTCGACGCGCTGTGCCGGGCCCTGCCGCCACCGCCCTAGCCCCGGCCCGCCCCTCGCGGCCCCGCCCACCCCGCTTGGGAATGGTCCTTCCTGGCGCGGCCCCTACTGGCACGGCCCTTACTGGCGCGGTGTCGACTCCGTGAGCTGGTACAGCTCCGGCACGGGCACCTTGATCGGCTCCTGGGTGGTGCGGGCGATGACGACGACCGCCGGCTCGTCCGGGTCGGGGTTCTCCTCGCGGTGCGGCACGAACGGGGGCACCAGTACGAAGTCGCCGGGGCCCGCGGTGATCCGCACCTCCCGCTCGCCGTCGTGGAAGACGAACACCGGGTGGCCGCTGACCACGTAGATGCCCGCCTCGGAGTCGCCGTGGTGGTGGTTGTCCGTCGAGCTCAGCGGCGGGTTCTCCACCTTCCCCATCCAGAGCCTCTTCGAACCGACCGTGTGCCCGCTGAGGGCGGCGTACCCGTCCAGCTCGTCGGCGCGGACGTGGTGCACCCGGTTGTTCAGCGACGAGCCGGTGTCCGTGGTGCGCGCGGAACCGACGCCTTCGTCAATCGCGGTCATGGGAAAGCCTCCTGACGGTCCTTCGAGTGCTGCGGTGCGGACCCCAGCGTGCGCCCACAACAACCGGTACGGCAACGAAAGTTGCCGTACCGGCAAAGTCGTCCTGAGACGCGGAGGCGTTGTGCCGAACGGGTCAATCACGGCCGCTCCGACGTCACTTCGCGCGCGGACCGGCGTTGCACAACGAGAGCTCTTGAGCAGTCCCGAGCAAGGAGCAGCAGTTGATGGATGCCGCGGACCGGGTCACCGCCGTACTGGTCAGGATGTACCGGCTCGCGCCGGAGACGGTGCTCCCCGACGTACCGCTGCACCGGCTGCACATCGACTCCCTGGCCCTGGAGGAACTGCGGCTGGTGCTGGAGGACGAGCTCCACATCGACCTCGAGGATGTGCGACTGACGTCCCGCAGTACCGTAGGGGAGCTGCTGGACGCCGTGTGCGCGAAGACGGCAGCGGTGTGACGGCGGGGACAGCAGGGCCCTGCGCCGCCGCGGTGACAGGGATCGGCCTGGTGACCGCGGCGGGCCACGATGCCAAGGAGACCTGGAGCGAGATCACCACGGCCCGGGCCCCCCGTGGCGTGCGCCGCCTGGAGTCCCTTCAGGGTCTGCCCTGCGACTTCATGTACACGGTGGAAGGGCTCGACCTCGAGGCGAGGCTCGGCCGCGCCACCCTGCTCCTGGACCGCTTCGCCCAACTGGCCGTGATCGCGGCCCGTGAAGCCGTGGCCGACGCCGGGCTCGATCCGGACACCTGGGACGGCACCCGCGTCGCGGTCGTCGTGGGCACCGCTCACGGCGGCCTGCACTACTACGACGAGCAGCAGGCCGTGATGGCCGAGCGCGGCGCCCGCAGGGTCGCGCCGAAAGTCGCGCCGCTGAGCGTCAACAACAACGCCGCCGGCGGGGTCTGCCAGGACCTGGGCGCCCGCGGGCCGAGCCTGGCGGTCAGCACGGCCTGCGCCTCGGGCACCGACGCGATCGGCACCGCCCTCGGCTGGCTGCGCGCCGGCCGCTGCGACATCGCCGTGGCCGGAGGGGCGGAGTCCCTGCGTTCCCGGCTGATGTTCGCCAGCACCTGCCGGATGAAGGCGCTGTCCACCCGGGTGGACGACCCGGCCGCCGCCTGCCGGCCCTTCGACACCGGCCGGGACGGCTTCGTCGTCGGCGAAGGAGCCGGACTGCTGGTGCTGGAGCGCCCGGAGCACGCCTGGGCCCGGGGCGCCGCCGTCCGGGCGCACCTGGCCGGGTACGGATCGTCCAACGACGCCCTGTCCCCCGTCGCCCCCGACGAGAGCGGCCAGGGCATCGAACGGGCGCTGCGCGCCGCGCTGACCGACGCCCGCGTCGCCGCCGAGGACATCGGCCACGTCAACGCCCACGGCACCTCCACGGTCATGAACGACCTCGTCGAGAGCGCGGCCCTGCACCGCGTGTTCGGTGACCGCCCGCTCGTCACGTCCACCAAGGCCATGACCGGACACGCCCTGGGCGCCGCCGGCGGCATCGAAGCCGCCCTGACCGCCCTGGCCCTGGAGGAACAGGTGGTCCCGCCGACGGTGAACCTGGAGGAGCAGGACCCGGGCGTGCTCGTGGACGTGGTGGCCGGGGCCGCCCGCCCCGCGCGGCTGGAGTGCGCGGCGACCTCCTCCCTCGGCTTCGGCGGCCACAACGCCGTCCTCGTCCTCACCAGGGCCTGACACGGGGACCGGATCATGGAACACGTGCGCACCCTGACCGCGGACGGGCTGACCTACCGCTACCGGCTCGTACATCCCACCGCCGCCCGGACCGAGCCGCTGATCGCGCTGGGCGGCGCCTTCCAGGGGCTGTACGACTGGGTGCAGCTCGAGGACGCCCTCACGGACGTCGCCTGCCTGGTCACCGCGGGCCTGCCCGGCGCGGACGGCTCCGACGTGCCGCGCCCCGAGCACACCGTCGACACCCTGGTCACGGCGCTCGACGCCGTCGTCGACGACCTGGACGTACCGCGCGTCAACCTCCTCGGCTACTCCCACGGCGCGGTCATCGCCTTCCGCTACGCGCAGCGCCACCCCCGGCGCTGCGCCCGCCTGCTCCTCGGCGGCGTACCCGCCCACCTCACCGACGCCCCCTTCGCCCACTACCGGGAAGCCGGCAGGCTGCTGGCCTCCGGCGACACCGAGGGCTTCGTCTCGGCGGTCTCCGCGGCGATGTTCTGCCTGGACGACAGCCGACGGGTCCACCGCCGCGCACTCGCCCTGCGCTCCTTCCGACGCTCCCTGCTGCACGTCACCCAGAGGCCGCACGCCGCGTACGTGCTGGCCCGCGCCCTGGGGGCCCGCACCGCCCTCACCGGAGGCCTGACCGGCGTGCCCACCCTGGTCTTCACGGGCGCGCACGACACTCTCACCCCTCCCGACCTGCAACGCGCCTTCGCCGCGACCATCGACGGCAGCCGCTTCGTGACGATCCCCGACTGCGACCACATGCTCCTGATGGAACGGCCCGACGCCGTCGCCGCCTTGGCCAGGGCCTTCATCACCGACAGCGAGCCACCCGCACACGCGCTGGGACCCGCTGTCGGCCGCGATGACCGCGCCGGGCGGGCAACGCCCCGCTAGCGCGGACCGCCCGGCACGCCCTGCGCCTCGTCGTACGCCTCCCGTGCCGCCGCTATGGCCGGGCGGTGCGCTATCGACCAGTCCGCCAGCGACTTGATGAGATGCGTCAGGCTGTGCCCCATCTCCGTCAGCTCGTACTCGACCTGCGGCGGAATCGTGGGGTGCACCGTCCGCCTCACCAGGCCGTCCCGCTCCAGGCGCCGCACGGTCAGCGTCAGCATGCGCTGCGAGATGCCGCCGTGGATGCGGCGCTGCAACTCCTTGAACCGCAGGATCCCGCCCGCGAGTTCGACCACGACGTACACCGACCACTTGTCACCGAGCCGGTCCAGCACGTCCCTGACACCGCACTCGTCCTGCGGCGTCTCACAACTGATCACCGGCCCCTCGACCGGTGACCCGGTTACCGTCTTGTGCCCGACTGACATCAAAGTGCCTCCTTACGCGCTCCCCCACCACCGATCCACGATGGTCACGCACCGAGTGCACCGCACCTCCAGCACCGGTCGTCATCCATCTCAACTGCCCACGACGGGGGATCGTTCCCATGCTGCTGATCACCGGCGCCACCGGCGCACTCGGCACCCTCATCACCACCGAGCTCACCGCCCGCGCGACCGACGACGTCGTCATCGGCACCCGCTCGCCCGGCCCCGGCCAACGCCGTGTCGACTTCGACGACCCGTCGTCCCTCGACTTCACCGACGTCGACACCCTGCTGGTCATCTCCGCCGGCGCCGCGGAGGACGACGTCGTCATCGCCCGGCACGACGCCGTCATCTCCGCCGCCGAGAAGGCCGGCGTCGGCCACCTCGTCTACACCAGCCTCAGCGGCGACGGCGACCACCTCACCTACGCCCTCGCCCACCGCTGGACCGAGCGCAGACTCCGCCGCTCCTCCCTGACCTGGACGGTCCTGCGCAACGGCCTGTACGCGGAGTTCCTCGCCGCCATCGCCGCGCCCGGCCCCGACGGGACGATAGCCGCGCCGCTCGGCGCCGGACGGCTGGCCGCGGTCGCCCGGGAAGACCTGGCCGAGGTCGCCGTCCGCGTGGCCACGGACCCGGCCCCGCACGCGGGCCGCACCTACGAACTCGTCGGCGAAGAAGCCCTGGGAGGCGCCGAGTTGGCCGCCGCGACGGGCGGCTCCTACGAACCGGGCACGCTGGAGGCGACCCGCGCCGCGGTGACGGCGGCCGGCGAGGCCCTGCCCTTCCAGATACCGATGCTGCTCAGCACGTACTCCGCGATAGCGGGCGGCTTCCTCGACGGCACGTCCATAGCGGACAACGCCCTGCGCACCCTCCTCGGCCGCGCGCCCCGCTCCGCCCTGGAGGTCTACGCGGCGGCGACGCGGAGCTGAACGCCGCCCCCGGCCACGGCGGGCCGGCAGGGGTGCCGCTCAGGACACCATCAGCGGCGCGTCCTCGCGCCACTTGAGGATCTTGTCGAAGCTGATCACGGCGCCGCCGTCGCGGCCCGGCTTGTTCCCGAAGTGCACGTCGTCGGCGAGCTCACGGATGAGACACAGACCACGTCCGCTTTCGGAGGTCTCAGGGGGAGGGGTGGGGGAGGGGGAGGGGGAGGGGGGAGCCCCCTGAGGACGCGACTGACGCCGCCCCCGCACCGCCTCCGTCCGAGCCCTCCGCCGCGTCCGGCGCCCCCGTCGGCCGTCGTCCCTCCGGCCCTGGGCGGGCCGCGGGGCGAGGGTGCTCGCGCCACTGGCGAAGACGCGGCCCGGCGGCAGGCCGGGGCCGGAGTCGGCCACCTCGATGCGGCACTTCTCGCCGTCGAGGTAGGCGGTGACGCGGTACTCGCCGGTGGCGGGGTCGGTCTCGCCGCCGTGCTCCACCGCGTTGGCGCAGGCCTCGGTGAGGGCGAGCGACAGGTCGTACGAGACCTCCGGGTCCACGCCGGCCGTCTCCATCGTGCCGATGAGCAGACGGCGGGCGAGCGGGACGCTTGCGGCTTCACGCCGCAAATGGAGGGACCACCAGATGCTCATGCTTCAGCCTCCTGGCATGCTCCAGCCCTCTGGCCGCGGCTCGACATACCCCTACGTATTGCCGCGAGTGCCCGGGGATAAGCGCTCAGTTGACGTGATGACGCCCATACGGCGGACGCGGCGGGAAGCTTGTCCGGTGTACCGGGACACGCGCCGTCACGTCCCTGCCGGTGCGGGCAGATGCGTCACGAGCAGGCCTTACCCGCACTTTCCGGGCTAGCCGCATCATTTCGGGTGATTCCGGCATCTTGCGGCATCCACGGGAGCATGCGGACCTGCCGTACGGCGTCGGGCGGCCCAGTGCGATGATGGCCCGGCCATGACTGCCCCCCACCAGCGCCAGGCGCGCGCCGGAGCCGATCTCCGGCTGCTGCGGGCCGCGATGTTCGCCGCGGTCTGCCTCGTGCTGTCCGCCGGGGGCCATGTGCTCGCCTCCTGCGCCACCGTCCCGCTGTGGACGCTCGGCGCCGGCTTCCTCGCCGTACTCGTGGTGGCGGTGCCCCTGGCCGGGCGGGAACGCTCGCTCCCGGGCATCGCGGGGGCGCTCGCGGCCGGCCAGCTCGGGCTGCACGCGCTGTTCGGGCTCGGCCAGCACGGCACGGCCATGGCGACGGCCGGCGGCACCGAGAGCCTCTCCCTCGTCGAGCGCGCCGCGCGCATCGTGTGCGGGGCGGGCGGGGCGACGATCACCCCCGTCCAGGCCCGGCACATCCTCGAAACGGCGGGCATCGACCCGTCCGGCGCCCACGGCGCCCACGCCCACGCCACGGGCGGGGCCGCGGCCACCCACAGCGGGATGGCCGCCGGTTCCGCGGCGTCCCTGCTGCCGTCCCTGCCGATGCTGCTCGCGCACCTGCTCGCGGCGCTGGCCGCGGGCTGGCTGCTGCGCCGCGGTGACGTCGCGCTCACCCGGCTCGTCCGGCTCTCCGCCCAGGGGGCGCAGGAAGTGGCGCAAGGGGCGCTCATGCGTTCCCTGCGCGCCGCCCTCACGCTGGTGCGCGCGCTGCGGGTCGGCCTGATCGGTACGCCCGACCCGGTGACCGGCCCGGCGCGGGCCGCCGGTGCCCTGGTGCCGCCGAAGCTCCGGGCGGCCGCTCTTCAGCACACGGTGATCCGGCGCGGCCCGCCCGCGGCCGCCGCGCTCACGCTCGCCGCCTGACGCGGGCCGCTCCGAGTCGACGTACGCGTACATCCGTACGTACTGCTGTACGTCCGTACGTACTGCTGTCGGAGGGGTGCCGCGCGGCGTGTCCGCGCGCGTGCGGGGGCCGACCGGTCCGCCGCGGCGCGTCCCCCCTTTCCGATCACCCAGTACGCACGGCCGTGCCTTCCGCTCCGCGCGGGTCCTCCGGGGTCCGCCGCGCCGGGCCCGGTCGCAGCGCACTCCTGCCGAAACCGGAGTACTCCGCCATGACGACCCAGACTCAGACCCAGCAGTCCTCGACGTCGCCGAAGTCCGCTCTGACCCGCGTCTCCCTGGTGGGCGGCGTCGCCGCCTCCGCCGTCCTCCTGCTGTCCGTGCCCGCCTTCGCGCACGTCAGCGTCAGCCCGGAGGGCGAGGCCGCGAAGGGCGGCTACGCGACCGTCAACTTCAAGGTCCCCAACGAGCGCGACAACGCCTCGACGACCAAGCTGGAGGTCACCTTCCCGGCCGAGCACCCGCTCGTGTCCGTGATGCCGCAGCCGGTGCCGGGCTGGAAGGCGAAGGTCACCAAGACCAAGCTCGACAAGCCGCTCGAGATGCACGGCAAGAAGATCGACGAGGCGGTCTCCAAGGTCACCTGGACCGCCGACGGCAAGGGCGTCGAGCCCGGCTACTTCCAGAAGTTCCCGCTGTCCCTCGGCCAGCTTCCCGAGGACACCGACCAGCTCGTCTTCAAGGCGCTCCAGACGTACGACAACAAGGAGGTCGTCCGCTGGATCGAGCCGCAGCAGAAGGGTGCCGAGGAGCCGGAGTTCCCGGCGCCCGCGCTCCAGCTCTCCGCCGCCTCGGACGACCACCACGGTGCCGCCGCCTCCGACAAGGACGACGCCAAGTCCGGCGGCGCCGACTCCGGTGACAAGAAGGAGTCCGCCTCCTCCGACGGCGACAGCAGCGACACCACCGCCCGCACCCTCGGCATCGTCGGCATCGTGGTCGGCGCCGCGGGCGTCGCCTTCGGGGTGCTCGCCCAGCGCCGCCGCGCCAACGGCTGAGGCGTCCGCCCCCGGCTGCCCTCGGGACGCGCCGCCCGGCCACACCGGCCCCGGCGCGTCCCGGCCCCCTCACATCTGGGACATTTTCGTATGCGCAAGTTGAGCAACCACACCCTCACCCCGGGCTCGAAGACCCCTCGGACCACGGCCTCGCGGACGGCGACGTCGCGGGCGCTCGCCACCGCGGCCCTGCTCGCCGCCGCAGGCCTGACGCTGAGCGCGTGCGGCAGTGACAGCGGCGACAAGGGCGACGCGGCGGACAAGGTCGCCGACGTCTCCGTGGAGCCCGAGTCGAAGCAGGCCGCGACCGTCCTCGACCGGCCGTTCAAGAAGCCGGACCTGGTCCTCACGGACACCCACGGCAAGAAGTACGACCTGCGCGAGCGGACCAAGGGCAAGCCCGTGCTGCTGTACTACGGCTACACCAACTGCCCGGACGTCTGCCCGCTGACGATGAGCAACATCGCCGTCGCCAAGAAGGACCTCCTCCGCAAGAAGGCCGTCAGCAAGGCCGAGCTCGACCAGCTCCAGGTCGTCTTCGTCACCACCGACCCCGAGCGGGACACCCCGAAGGAGCTCGGCAAGTGGCTGAAGGCCCAGGACCCCGAGTTCATCGGCCTGACCGGTGACTTCTCGACCATCCAGGCCAGCGCCCGCACCGTCGGCATCAGCATCGAGCCGTCCAAGAAGCTCAAGAACGGCAAGATCGAGTCGATGCACGGCACCCAGGTCGTCGCCTTCTCGCCGAAGACCGAGGCGGGCTACGTCGTCTACAACGGCCAGGACACCCGCGCCGAGGAGTACGCGCAGGACCTCCCCAAGCTCATCAAGGGACAGAAACCGTGAACCACCGCACCACCCGGCGCCGCCTGCTCACCGGCGGAGCCCTGGCACTGGCCGCGGGCCTGGTCCTGACCGGCTGCGACAGCGGCGGCGACGGCTCCGGCGACGCGGCGAAGAAGCCCGAGCTGAAGGTCAGCGGCGCCTACATCCCCGCCCCGGCCATGGCCGACATGGCGGGCGGCTTCTTCACGCTGACCAACAAGGGCGCCGCCGACAAGCTCACCTCGGCGTCCAGCCCGCTCGCGGGCAGCGTCACCCTGCACGCCACCCGGGGCGGCACGATGAAGGAGCAGCGGTCCTTCGACGTGCCCGCGAACGGCGAGCTCGTGTTCGCGCGGGGCGGCAACCACATCATGCTCGAGAAGCTGAAGCGCAAGCCCAAGCAGGGCGACACGGTGGAGGTCACGCTCCGGTTCGAGAAGGCGGACCCGATCACGGTGGAGATGCCGGTGAAGGCCGCCACGTACAACCCGGGCACCGGCGGTGACCCGAGCGCGCACTCGGGCGACTCCACGTCCCACGAGGGGCACTCGAAGTCGCACGAGGGGCACTCGAAGACCGGCACCGGCGACCCGCAGCCGCACACCGGCGCGTCGAAGACCCACGGCGAGGAGTCCCGCTCCGGCGGGGCGACCCGCTCCGGCGATCCGACGGACCGCTCCGGACACCCGAAGACGCACACCGAGAACGATCAGCACGGCACGGCCGAGGAACCCCCGGCCGAGATGCACGCCTCGCACTCGTCGCACTGAGGGGACTGAAGAGTTGATGCGGACCACCGCCCCCCGCCCGGGGCCGGACCTCGCCGGACGCGGACGGCTGCTGCTCGTCGTCGCGGCCCTGTTCGCCGCCGCGCTCGGGGCCGTCCTCGCCACCGCGGCGCCCGCCGGCGCGCACGCCGCGCTCACCGGCAGCGACCCCCAGCGGGGCGCGGTGGTCGCGAAGGCACCCGACCAGGTGTCCCTGACCTTCTCCGAGAAGGTCGCCATGGCCGACGGTTCGGTACGGGTCCTCGACCCCGCGGGCAAGCGCGCGGACACCGGCAAGACCAGTGACCTCGGCTCGAACACGTACGGGGTGAAGCTGAAGCCGGGCCTGCCCGACGGCACGTTCACCGTGGCCTACCAGGTCGTCTCCGCCGACAGCCACCCCATCGCCGGGGCCTTCACCTTCTCCATCGGCGCCCCGTCCGACACCAAGGTCGTCCTGCCCGACCAGGAGGTCGGCGGCGGCCTCGTCGGGACGCTCTACGACACCGCGCGCTACCTCGCGTACGCCGGGTTCATCGTCGTCGTCGGCGGTGCGGCGTTCGTCCTCGGCTGCTGGCCGCGCGGCGCGGGGGTGCGGCCGTTGCAGCGGCTTGTCGTGGCCGGCTGGCTCGTCCTGACCGGTGCCACCCTCGCGACGCTGCTGCTGCGCGCCCCCTACACCGGCTCCGGGAAGCTCGCCGACGCCTTCGACCTGGCCGCGCTCGGCGACGTCCTGCAGACCAAGACGGGCGCCGCGCTCGTCTCCCGGCTGCTGCTGCTCGCCGCCGCCGCGCTGTTCATCGCCGTCCTGTTCGGCGCGTACGACAAGCGCGAGGACCCCAAGGAGAAGCGGGACCTCGCCTTCGGTCTGGCCGTCGGCGGCGGGGTCGTGGCCCTGGGCATCGCGGCGACGTGGGCGCTCGCGGAGCACGCCTCGACCGGTGTCCAGGCGGGGCTCGCCATGCCCGTCGACGTGCTGCACCTGGTGGCCGTCGCCGTGTGGCTGGGCGGGGTGGGCACGCTGCTGCTGTGCCTGTACCGCGCGCCGCTCGTCGACGCGCGGGCCGTGCGCCGCTTCTCCCGTGTCGCCTTCGCCAGTGTCGTGGTGCTGGCCGTGACGGGCCTGTACCAGTCCTGGCGGCAGGTCGGCTCCTGGACCGCGCTCGTGGAGACGGACTACGGGCAGCTCCTCCTGGTGAAGGTCGCGCTGGTCGTGGTCCTGGTGGGCATCGCGTCGGTGTCCCGGCGCTGGACGGGGCGCATCGCCGCCGAGGCGGGCGGTCTGGCGCCGGAGGCGGCGGCCGCGGCGGTCGTCGAGCAGCGCGGCCGGGCCGCCGCCACCTCCACCGCCACGGCGGCCACCACGACGGCCGCCAAGGCGACCGGCAAGGCGACCGGCAAGGCCTCCAGCAGGAAGAAGAAGCCCGTCGCTGTCGCGCACAGCTCCAGGACCGGCGCGGCGACCGACAGGGCCACCGGCAAGACCACCGACAAGGCCACGGACACAGCCACCGACAAGGCCACCGGCGGGACCACGGGCGGGACGGCCGAGGCGGACAGCGGCAAGACCGGTCCCGGGAAGACCGACTCCGGAAAGTCCGGCCCCGGAAAGACCGGCCCCGCGAAGTCCGGTCCCGGAAAGCCGGCTGGTGACGACAAGCGCGCCGCTCAGCTCGCCCGCCAGCGGGCCGCCATGGACGCCGCCCGGGAGAAGCGGGTCCGCGACGCCGACCCGCACCGCTCGGGCCTGCGCCGCTCGGTGCTCGCCGAGGCCGGGGTGGCCGTGGTCCTGCTCGCCGTCACCACGGCGCTGACCACGACCGAGCCCGGGCGCACCGTGGAGGAGGCCGAGAACACGGCCTCGTCCGCGCAGCGGGCCGCCGGGCCCGTCAAGCTGGAGGTCCCCTTCGACACCGGCGGCCGGGACGGCAAGGGCACCGTGCGGCTGGAGCTCACTCCGGGCCGCACCGGCAGCAACGACCTGCACGTCTACGCGAACCGGCCCAACGGCAGCGCCTTCGACCTGCCCGAGGTGAAGGTGGCCTTCACGCTCAAGGCCAAGGACGTCGGTCCACTGCCGGTGGCTCCGGACCGCATCGCTACCGGACACTGGAGCGCCACCGGGGTGCAGGTCCCCATGGCAGGCAAGTGGAAGGTCGCGGTGACCGTCCGCACCTCCGACATCGACCAAGTGACCCTCGACAAGAACGTGCAGATCGGCTGAACCACCATGGCGGACCACACCATTTCGCGACGGCGCCTGCTCGGTACGGCGGGCGCCACCGGCCTCGCCCTGGGAGCGGCGGGCGGCGCGGCCGGGTACGCGGCGGCGTCCTCGGGCTCTTCCGGCGGCTCGGACGCGTCGCGGCCGCCGCTGACGTCGCTCGGCTCGGACGAGGTGATGTTTCACGGGAAACATCAGCCGGGGATCACCACGCCCGTGCAGTCCTGCGGTCATCTCGTCGCCTTCGACCTGGCCCCGGGTGCCGGGCGCAAGGAGGCGGCGGCCCTGCTGCGCCGGTGGTCGGGGGTGGCCGGGCGGCTGATGGCGGGCGAGCCGGTAGGCGGCGAGGACCGGGACACGGACATCGCGCGGGACGCGGGTCCGTCCTCGCTGACGGTCACCTTCGGCTTCGGCCACGGCTTCTTCGGCCGTACCGGTCTGGAGGAGCAGCGGCCGGCCGCGCTGGACCCGCTGCCGGAGTTCTCCTCGGACCGACTCGACAAGGCCCGCAGCAACGGTGATCTGTGGGTGCAGATCGGCGCGAACGACGCCCTGGTGGCCTTCCACGCGCTGCGGGCGGTGCAGCGGGAGACGGGTGCGGCGGCGCGGCTGCGCTGGCAGATGAACGGCTTCAACCGTTCGCCGGGGGCCACGGCCCGCCCCATGACGACCCGCAACCTGATGGGCCAGGTCGACGGCACGAACAACCCGAAGCCGTCCGACGACGACTTCAACCGGCGGATCTTCGTGCCGGACAAGCCGGCGGACGCCGACCCGGCCTGGATGGCGGGCGGCTCGTACGCCGTCGTACGCCGTATCCGGATGCTCCTGGACGACTGGGAGAAGCTCTCCACGAAGGCCCAGGAGGACGTCATCGGCCGCCGCAAGGCCGACGGCGCGCCGTTGACGGGCGGTACGGAGACCACGGAGATGGAGCTGGAGAAGACGACCGAGGGCGGTGACCTCGTCATCCCCCTCAACGCGCACGCCCGGATCAGCCGTCCCGACCAGAACGGGGGCGCGGCGATGCTGCGGCGGCCGTTCTCGTACCACGACGGCTTCACCGCCAAGGGCGAGCCGGACGCGGGGCTGCTGTTCGTCTGCTGGCAGGCGGACCCGCTGCGGGGGTTCGTCCCGGTGCAGCGGAAGCTGGACCGGGGTGACGCCTTGTCGACGTTCGTACGGCACGAGGCGAGCGGTGTCTTCGCGGTGCCGGGCGGGGCGGGTCCCGGGGAGTACGTGGGGCAGGCGTTGCTGGAGGGGTGAGCCGGGGATGTCGGTGCCGTTCGTGGTCCCGCGGGCCGTCGCGCCGGTGCCGTTCGTGATCCCGTGTCCTGCGGGCCGTCGCGCCGCATAGGCTGACCGCATGTCGGCGACGCGCTACACCTACCTCGGCCCTGAAGGCACTTTCACCGAAGCCGCCCTGCGCACGCTGCCGGAGGCGGCGACCCGTGAGCTGGTGCCGATGGTGTCGGTTCCGGCGACGCTGGACGCCGTGCGCGCGGGGGAGGCCGCCGCGGCGCTCGTCCCGATCGAGAACTCGGTGGAGGGCGGTGTCACGACCACCGTCGACGAGCTGGCCAAGGGCGAGCCGTTGATGATCTACCGCGAGGTCGTGCTGCCCATCACCTTCGCGCTCCTGGTGCGTCCGGGTACCGAGCTGAAGGACGTCAAGACGGTGACGGGCCACCCGGTGGCCCAGCCGCAGGTGCGCAACTGGCTGGCCGCGCACCTTCCGGACGCGGTGTGGGAGTCGGCGGCGTCGAACGCGGACGGCGCGCGGCTGGTCCAGGAGGGCCGGTTCGACGCGGCGTTCGCGGGTGAGTTCGCCGCGGTGACGTACGGCCTGGAGCCGCTGGTGACGGAGATCCACGACGCGGCGAACGCGGAGACGCGGTTCGTGCTCGTGGGCCGTCCGGCCCGGCCCGCGGCGCCGACCGGCGCGGACAAGACGTCCTTGGTGATCTGGCTCGGCCACGACCACCCGGGTGCGCTCCTGGAGCTGCTCCAGGAGTTCGCGGTGCGCGGCGTCAACCTGATGCGGATCGAGTCCCGTCCGACGGGACGCGGCATCGGCGACTACTGCTTCTCCGTGGACGCCGAGGGGCACATCACGGACCGCCGGGTGGGCGAGGCGCTGATGGGCCTGAAGCGGATCTGTCCGAAGGTGCGTTTCCTCGGGTCGTATCCGCGCGCGGGGGTGGCGCCGCAGGATGTGCGGGTGCTGCGGCCGGGGACGTCGGACGAGGAGTTCATGGCGGCTTCGGACTGGCTGGCGCGGTGCCAGGACGGCCGGTTCTGAACGTTTAGCGGCTGAGCACCGGGGGTGTCCCGGTGCTTTCGCATGCCCGTGTGCGGGTTCGTGTCGGCCGACGGGGGCTCGTGCCGGCTCGTGTGGGCTCATGCGGGCTCGTGCGGGGCTGCTGTCCGCGGTCCTACCTGCAGATTTAACTTGTCCACAGAAGTTATCCACAGGTCCCCTTCTCGACCTGGGGACAAGTCGACAAGGGAACTCGACATCACCGACATATCGGCACTCAGTGCGCAAGACCGCCCAGAGTCGCTCTCGTCACTCCTTCGTCCACCGCTTTCCATGCGGCGACTCTTTGGAGTTAACCATTTCCACTCGAAAGTGGGCGCTGAGCAGGTTTGGACCGGGATTCCTTCGATGCGCGGGAGCATGGAGAGGGGCTTCTCTCGGCATCCACAGATCTTTCGCACAGCCTGTGGATAACTTTCCGAACACGCCCATTCCTGTGGACAACCCTGTCCCCAAGTCCCGTTCCGCACAAGGAAATCGGGTCAAGGCGGCGCGGGGCATCTGCCCCGATTCAGGGAACGGCGCCCCTTTTATTGACCTCCCCGTCGCCACCCTTCGCGGCCGTACGGACAGCCGCGAGGAGCGCGTTCCGCCGCCGTCGAGGGTGAAGCGGGGGGCGAGAAATTCACATTCCGGCAAATCGGGCATAACGGAGTCAGGTGTGAATATCGAGTCGTGACCCGGAAGCGCCCGACGGTAGCCTGGAGGGGTGATTGACCTTCGCCTGCTCCGTGAGGACCCCGACCGTGTTCGCGCTTCGCAGCGCGCCCGTGGAGAGGACGTCGGCCTCGTCGACTCCCTGCTCTCCGCCGACGAGCGGCGCAGGTCGTCAGGTGTCCGCTTCGACGAGCTCCGTTCCGAGCAGAAGGCGCTCGGCAAGCTCATCCCCAAGGCCTCCGGCGACGAGAAGGCCGAGCTCCTGAAGAAGGCGGGCGAGCTGGCCGCCGCGGTCAAGGCCGCGAACGCCGAGCAGGACGAGGCCGACGAGGAGACCAAGCGCCTCCTGCTGCGCCTCGGCAACCTCGTGCACCCCGACGTCCCGGTCGGCGGCGAGGAGGACTTCGTCGTCCTGGAGACGCACGGCACGATCCGTGACTTCGCCGCCGAGGGCTTCGAGCCGAAGGACCACCTGGAGCTCGGCCAGGCGCTCGGCGCGATCGACGTGGAGCGCGCCGCCAAGGTCTCCGGCTCGCGCTTCTACTACCTGACGGGCATCGGCGCGCTCCTCGAGCTCGCCCTGGTCAACGCGGCGATCGCGCAGGCCACGGAGGCCGGGTTCATCCCGATGCTGACCCCCGCGCTGGTACGCCCGCACGCCATGGAGGGCACCGGCTTCCTCGGCCAGGCCGCCGAGAACGTGTACCACCTGGAGAAGGACGACTTCTACCTGGTCGGCACGTCCGAGGTCCCGCTCGCGGCGTACCACATGGACGAGATCATCGACGCCGACAAACTGCCCCTGCGGTACGCGGGCTTCTCGCCCTGCTTCCGCCGCGAGGCCGGCACGTACGGCAAGGACACCCGCGGCATCTTCCGGGTGCACCAGTTCGACAAGGTCGAGATGTTCTCGTACGTCGCGCCCGAGGACGCGCAGGACGAGCACAAGCGGCTCCTGGACTGGGAGAAGCAGTGGCTGACCGGCCTGGAGCTGCCGTTCCAGGTCATCGACGTCGCCTCGGGCGACCTGGGCGCGTCCGCCTCGCGCAAGTACGACTGCGAGGCCTGGATCCCCACCCAGGGCAAGTACCGCGAGCTGACCTCCGCGTCCAACTGCGACGGCTTCCAGGCCCGCCGCCTGTCCGTGCGCATGCGCGAGGACCGCGACGGCAAGAAGCACGTGCAGCCGCTGGCCACGCTGAACGGCACGCTGTGCGCGGTGCCGCGCACGATCGTGGCACTGCTTGAGAACCACCAGCTCGCGGACGGCTCCGTGCACGTGCCCGAGGTGCTGCGCCCGTACCTGGGCGGCCGGGAGATCCTGGAGCCCATCGCCAAGTGAGCGCCCCCTTCCCGTACCGGCTCGTCGCCACCGACCTCGACGGGACGCTGCTGCGTCCCGACGACACGGTCTCGACGCGTACCCGTGACGCGCTCGCCGCGGCCACCGCGGCGGGCGCGGCCCACATCGTCGTCACCGGGCGCTCCGTGCCCTGGACGCGGCACATACTGGAGGACCTCGGGTACGACGGCATCGCGGTCTGCGGCCAGGGCGCGCAGGTGTACCACGCGGGCGAGCGGCGCCTGCTGACGTCGGTCACGCTCGACCGGCAGCTCGCGGGCCTGGCCCTGGCGAAGGTCGAGGCCGAGGTCGGGCCGCTGGCGCTCGCCGCGAGCCGCGACGGCCTGGAGGGCGAGGTCCTGGTGGGGCCCGGGTACGTGGTCCAGGAGGGCCCGCTCCCGGTCGTCCCGCTCGCCGACCCGGCCGACCTGTGGTCGGCGCCGCTCAACAAGGTGTACATCCAGCACCCCGGCCTCGACGACGACGCGCTCGCGGCCGTCGCGCGGCAGGTGGCGGGTGACCTCGTCGGCGTCACGATGGCGGGAGAGGGCATCGTGGAGATACTGCCGCTGGGTCTGACCAAGGCGACGGGCCTGTCCCTGGCGGCCCGCCGCCTGAAGGCGAAGGCCGCGGACACGATCGCCTTCGGCGACATGCCCAACGACATCCCCATGTTCGCCTGGGCGGCGCACGGCGTGGCCATGGCCAACGCCCACGAGGAGCTCAAGGCGGTGGCGGACGAGGTCACGGCGTCCAACGAGGCCGACGGCATCGCGGTGGTCCTGGAACGCCTCCTGCGCTGACCTCCGCGCGGCACGCCCCTGTACCGCTGTGGGCGGCCGACTCGGCCGGCCCGCTGCCGGGGCAGCCAGGGGGGCAGCGGGGCTGCCCCGCTCAGCCACGTGCGACATAGGGGCGGAGGATGCGCGGATCGAACGCGCGCGGGGCGCCGGCCCCGACGACGGCTTAGCAAGCCGCTGCCTTACCACTCGGCCAATCCTCCGGGTGGGCGGCCCGCGCAGAGGTCTGCGCGCTCGAAGCGGCCGCCCCGGACGGTCTCCCCCGTGGCGGGGCTCTCACGGAGTGGGTGAGGACTCCGGAGCCTGCCGCGGACCGCCCTGTCGGGAGTGCGACGGACTACTGGTGCTCAACGCCGCCTCCTCTCCCGGTAGGTGCGCGCCCGGCCGTGGGCCTCGCGCGGTGACACACCTACTGTGCCGGGCGGGCCGGGACGCCCGCCACCGAATTTCCCGCACCCCGCGCGCCCGCATACCGCGCGCCCGCACCCCTTCCACCCCCCCCCCCGCGGGACTATTCGTCGCCCGCGACCGTCAGCGTCCGCAGGCGCCTGCCGGCGTACCAGGTGGTGCCGGCCGTGACCACGAGCAGCAGGACGACGGCGGCGGGCAGGCCCACGTCGGAGGTGACGAGGTCCCCGGCGTCGGTGGCCTTGTGGGCGACGGCGAGCGACCACTGCTGGACGCTGAGCGTGCGCGCCCCGGAGACCAGGGAGCCGAAGACGGCCTCCCAGACGAGCGCGTAGACGAGCCCGAAGACCACCGCGTGGCGGGTGACGGTCCCGAGCAGCAGGAAGATCGCCGCGTACGCGATGGAGGAGACGAGGGCGGCGATGGTGTAGGCGACGGCGATCTGCTGGCTGTTGCCGTTCAGGATCAGCCCGGCGACGAGCGTCGGGACCGCGGAGAACACCATGGTGACGGCGATGGCGACGGTCAGCTTGGTGACGATGATCGTGGGCCGTTTGACCGGCTTGGACAGCAGGTACATCACGGAGCCGTCGTCGATCTCGGGGCCGATGGCGCCGGTGCCCGCGATGACGCCGATGATCGGCACCATGGTGGCGAGCGCGAAGCCGCCGAGCAGGTCGGAGGCCACTTGGTCGTCGGCGCCGCTGAAGCCGCGGACGGCGGCGGCGATCACGACGAGCAGCAGGGGCAGGGCGAAGAGGATGAGTGCCCGGCGGCGGCCGAGCAGGGCCCGGTAGGTGAGCCGGGCGACAGTGGGGTCGTACACGGTGGCTCCCTTCAGGCCGCGACGAGGTAGGAGAAGACCGACTCGAGGGACTCGTCCGAGGGCGAGACCGTGAGCAGCCGGATGCCGTGGGCGCGCGCGACGCGGGGCAGCAGGCTGGTGAACCGGCCGAAGTCGACGGCCTGGACGCGCAGTGCGCCTTCCTTGAGGTCGACCTCGATGCCCGCGGTGGACGGGTCGGCGATGAGGGCGGCGGCGAGGGCGCGGTCGTCGCTGGAGCGCACCAGGTAGCGGTGCGGGCGGTCGGTCATGAGGCGGCGGATTTTGCGGAAGTCGCCGCTGGCGGCGTGCCGTCCGGCGACGATCACCTCGATGTGCGAGGCGAGCTGTTCGACCTCTTCGAGGATGTGCGAGGAGAACAGGACGGTGCGGCCCTCGTCGCCCATCGCCCGCAGCAGGTCCATGAGCTGCATGCGCTGGCGCGGGTCCATGCCGTTGAACGGCTCGTCGAGCAGCAGCACGGAGGGCTCGTGGACGAGCGCGGACGCCATCTTCACGCGCTGCCGCATGCCCTTGCTGTACGTGGAGATCTTTCGGTCCTGCGCGTACTCCATCTCGACCGTGGCGAGGGCCTTCTGCGCGGCCTTCTTGCCGAGGCCGTGCAGTTCGGCGTTGGCGACGACGAACTCGCGGCCGGTGAGGAAGTCGTACATCCCCTCCCGCTCGGGTACGAGGCCGAGCTGCTTGTAGATCTCCTCGTTGCGCCACGTGGGCTTGGAGTCGAGGGTGACGGAGCCGGTGGAGGGGGCGAGGAAGCCGCCCATCATGCTGATGAGGGTGGACTTGCCGGCGCCGTTGGGGCCGAGGAGGCCGGTGACACCGGGGCCGATGGTCATCGTGATGTCGTTGACGGCCACCACGTTGCCGAACCAGCGGGATACGTGGTCGATGCTGATCGTTGTCACAGTCCGGCCTTCCGGTAGCGGCGCATGAGGGCGGCGTAGCTGGCCGCGACGAGGGCGAGGACGACGAGGAGGTACACGGCGCCCACCGAGGCCGAGGGGCCCTCGCCGCCGGGGAAGGAGGAGGTCGCGCCGAGGAACGCGGTCTGTACGCCGTCGATGAGGGTGATCGGCGAGAACAGGCCGAGCCACTGGATGGCGGTGTCGTTGCCGCCCTGTTCGTGCGCGATGGCCTGGACGGTGGACACCGCTCCGTAGGAGATGGTCAGGACGGCGATGACGGCGGCGATGCCGAAGCCGCGGCGGGGCGTGACGGCGGAGATGACGAGGGCGATCCCGGCGAACAGCAGGGACAGCAGGGCCACGGAGACGAGTCCCTGGGTGAAACCCTTCGTCTGCTCCGGGAAGTCGAGTTTCGCCAACAGGGCCCCTACGTAGAGCACGATCAGTGGCGCCGCGGTCAGGATGAACAGGGCGGACGCCATGGCGGCGAACTTCGCGCGCACGTAGTCGACGTGTTCGACGGGCCGGGAGAAGTACAGGGGCACTGTTTTGAACCGCAGGTCCCTGGACACGGTCTGTGGGGCCTGGGCCGCCAGGTAGAGGCCGATGACGGCCTGGAGGATCACGGCGTAGCGCGTGTAGTCGACGGGCAGCTTGTCGGCCTTGGTGGTGACGGCGACCGCGACCATGATCAGCGCGGGAGCGCACATCACCCCGAAGAGGATCATCGGGAGCACCTTGGACTTGGCGGAGCGGCCGAGGCCGTAGGCGCCGCGCAGGCTCTGGGAGTACAGGGAGCGGGTGGCGTAGGCGCGGCCGAGGCGGGGGCCGTCGTAGGTGCGGTACCCGATGTTGTGGATGCGGCTGGCGTCGGCGCCCTGGGCGGGTGGGGTCTCGGCGGTCATCGCTGGGCGCCTCCGGTCTGCGGGGCGGGGGACGTCGTGGTGGGCGTGGTCGGTGTGGCCTGCGTGGCCTTCGTGGTCTTCGTGGTCGGCGCGGCGGGGCGGCCGGGGGCTCCTTCCGGCTGGCCGTGCTCGTCGCCGGTGCGGAAGACCTCGGCGATGTGGTGCCTGCGCTGTTCCATGCGGACGAGGCCGAGGCCGAGGTCGGCGACGGTGTCCCGGACGAGGTCGTACGTGGCCTCGTCGGCGGCGTCCAGCAGGACGATGTGGCCGGCGCCGGGCAGCCCCCCGCCGTCGTCGTGGGTGCTCACGCCGCGGGCGTCCAGGGCCGCGCGCAGCGCGCTCGTGCCGTCGGGGTGCTCGTCGCTGTCGGTGACCTCGACGGCCAGGGTCGTGGTGGTCTGGGTGAAGTCCGTGGTGGAGCTGGAGCGCAGCAGCTTGCCGCCGTCGATGACGACGACGTGGTCGCAGGTGCGCTCCAGTTCGCCGAGGAGGTGCGAGGTGACCAGGACCGAGATGCCGAAGTCGGTGTGGACGCGGCGGATCAGGTCCAGCATCTCGTCGCGGCCGACGGGGTCGAGGCCGTTGGTCGGCTCGTCCAGGAAGACCAGTTGGGGGTCGTGCACCAGGGCCTGGGCGAGTTTCACACGCTGCTTCATGCCGGTCGAGTAGCCGCCCATGGGGCGGTAGCGCTCCTCGTAGAGGCCGACGTGGCGCAGGGTGTCCGCGGTGCGCTCGCGGGCCGCGGCGGGCGGCAGGCCGGACATGCGCGCCATGTGGACGACGAACTCGGTGGCCGAGACGTCGGGCGGCAGGCAGTCGTGCTCCGGCATGTACCCGACGCGCTCGCGGATCTGGCCGCCGCTCGTGGCGACGTCGAGACCGAGCACGGACGCGGTGCCCTCGGTGGCCGGGGACAGACCCAGCAGGATCTTGATCATCGTGGACTTGCCGGCTCCGTTGGCTCCGACGAGTCCGGTCACACCGGGCCCGATGTCCAAGGTCAGCCGGTCAAGCGCGGTCACCTTCGGGAACCGCTTGCTCAGGCTTTCGGTCGCGATCACAGTCACGTGTCCGACGGTAGGGGCGGGGAGCGGACGGGTCGTCAGTCCAGGGGCTTGTCCCGCGTCACTCTCGAGTATTACGGGCCCGTAGGGGTCGTCCGGACGTCGGTCCCGTGGGGGATCTTCCGGAGGCCTTCTCGGGGGCGTCGGGAGGCTCGTCGGGGTTTCCCGGATGCCTGCTCAGGGCTCTCCCCAAGACCCACTCGGGGTTCTCCCGAAGACCCTCTCAGGGTTCTCCCGAAGACCCGCTCGGGGTTCTCCCGAAGACCCGCTCGGGGTTCTCCCGGAACGGCCCCGGAGGCTCATGCGGACCTCTTGACGCAGCCGCCGGTCATTGTCACATTCGTCAGTGTCACGTTGCGGGCGCGCAGGGGGCGAGCGCATAAGGGGATGAACGCGCAAGGGAGCGGGGGCGCAGGGGACGAGGGCGTACGGAGACGGCGCGGTCAGGTGTGCGGCGGGCGGTACCGACTTGGGACGGACGGTGGCATGACCTCAGCAGGGAAGGGTGAACTCGCCGCGGAGCTGCGGGGGTTCCAGCGTGTGCAGGCCCTCGCGTACGCGTGTGCGGAGGCGGTCGCCGCCCAGCTCAAGCCGGGGGTGACGGAGCGCGAGGCGGCGCGGATGCAGCGGGTGTGGCTGCGCGAGCGGGGGGTGCGGGACTGGTTCCACCTGCCCTTCGCGTGGTTCGGCGACCGCACGGCGTTCGTGAACTTCCGGGTGCCGCTGCAGTTCTTCCCGACGAACCGCGCGCTGGAGCCGGGGATGCCGTTCATCCTCGACATGGCGCCGGTGTACGAGGGGTACACGGCCGACATCGGCTACTCGGGCTGTCTCGGCCTCAACCCCGTGCACGACCGGCTGCTCGCCGACCTGGAGGCGCACCGGGACCTGATCCTGCGCGAGGTGCGCGAGCGCCGTCCGCTGCGCGAGATCTACGAGGACGTGGACCGCCTCATGGTCCGCCAGGGGTACGCCAACCGCCATCGCGCCTACCCTTTCGGCGTCATCGCGCACAAGGTCGGCCGGGTCAGGCAGCGCCGCTTCTCGCCGCACGTCCTCGGTTTCGGTACGCAGTCCCTGAAGGGCCTCGCGAGCGACGCGCTGCGCGGCCACCGGGACGGCTGGTCGCCCCTGTGGTCGCCGTACCGCTTCTCCGACCATCCGCCGCGTCCGGGCCTGTGGGCGGTGGAGCCGCACCTCGGGTTCCGGGGCACGGGCGCGAAGTTCGAGGAGATCCTCGTGGTCACCGACTCCGCGGACCCCGAGGAGAGCGCGTTCTGGCTGGACGACGACCTGCCGCACGTGCGGCGCTGGGCCGAGGACAACGCTGCGAGGGCTGCCGCATGACGACCGTGGATCTTCCGGGCGCGCGTGAGCGCCGGGTGCGCACCGGCGGGGTGGAGCTGTGTGTCGCCGAGCTGGGGGAGGCCGGGCGGCCCACGGTGCTGCTCGTGCACGGCTATCCGGACTCCAAGGAGGTGTGGTCCGAGGTCGCCGTGCGCCTGGCCGAGCGGTTCCACGTGGTGCTGTACGACGTGCGGGGCCACGGCCGGTCGTCGGCGCCGAAGCCGCTGCGGGGCGGCTTCACGCTGGAGAAGCTGACCGACGACTTCCTCGCGGTGGCCGACGCGGTCAGCCCGGACAGGCCGGTGCACCTGGTGGGGCACGACTGGGGCTCGGTGCAGGGCTGGGAGTTCGTGACGGTCCGCCGCACCGAGGGGCGCGTGGCGTCCTTCACCTCCATGTCGGGGCCGTCCCTCGACCACTTCGGGCACTGGATCGCCCGGCGCCTGAGGCGGCCGACACCGCGCCGGGCCGCGCAGCTCGCCGCCCAGGGCGCCAAGTCCTGGTACGTGTACATGCTGCACACCCCGGCGCTGCCCGAGCTGGCCTGGCGCGGCCCGCTCGGCCGGCGCTGGCCGGGGCTCCTCCGGCGGCTGGAGAAGGTGCCCGCGGACGGCTACCCCACGCCGTCGCTGCCGACGGACGCGGCGCACGGCGCCTGGCTCTACCGCGACAACGTCCGCGCCCGCCTGCGCAGGCCCCGCACGGACGCCTACGCGCACGTGCCGGTGCAGCTCATCACGCCGACCGGCGACGCGTTCCTGTCGGAGCGACTGTACGACGACTTGGAGCGGTGGGCCCCGCGGCTCACCCGGCGCACGCTGCCCGCCAAGCACTGGGTGCCACAGACCCGCCCGGACCAACTGGCCGCCTGGATCACCGACTTCGTTACGGCGCACGAGGACGGGGTGCCGCCGGTGAACGCCGCCGCGGCCCCGCGGCCGTACGCGGACCGGTTCTCGGGCCAGTTGGTGCTCGTCACGGGTGCGGGCAGCGGCATCGGACGGGCCACGGCGTTCGCGTTCGCGGAGGCCGGGGCACGGGTGGTGGCCGTCGACCGGGACGCGGAGGGCGCCGCCCGCACCGCCGAGCTGTCCCGGCTCGTCGGTGCTCCGGCGGCCTGGGCGGAGACGGTCGACGTCAGCGACGGGCAGGCGATGGAGAAGCTCGCCGAGAAGGTCGCCACCGAGTACGGCGTGGTGGACATCCTGGTCAACAACGCGGGCATCGGCCTGTCCGGCGCCTTCCTCGACACCAGCGCCGAGGACTGGAAGAAGGTCCTGGACGTCAACCTGTGGGGGGTCGTCCACGGCTGCCGCCTCTTCGGCAGGCAGATGGCCGAGCGCGGACAGGGCGGCCACATCGTCAACACCGCATCGGCGGCGGCCTTCCAACCGTCCCGGCTGCTGCCCGCGTACAGCACGTCGAAGGCGGCCGTCCTCATGCTCAGCGAGTGCCTGCGCGCCGAGCTGGCTGGCCGGGGCATCGGCGTCACCGCGATCTGCCCGGGCCTGGTGAACACGAACATCACGGCGACCGCCCGCTTCACCGGGGTGGACGCCGAGGAGGAGATGCGCCGCCGCAAGAAGTCCGCCCGGTGGTACGGGCTGCGCAACTACCCGCCGGAGAAGGTCGCCGACGCCGTCCTGCGCGCCGTGGCGCAGAACCGGGCCGTAGTCCCGGTCACCCCGGAGGCCCGCGTCGCCCACCTCCTGTCCCGCTTCACGCCCAGGACCCTGCGCGCCCTCGCCCGCTGGGAGCCTCCGCTGTGAGCACGGACCAGGAGAGCCGGGCCCAGGGGAGCCCGGACCACGGGGGCACGGCCCAGAGAGGCCCGGCCCACGGGAGCACGGCCGCCGCCGAGGATCACGGCCGATCCCCGGGGGACACGGGGCGGCGCGCCCCGCAGGAGAACCACGGCCCGGCCCCGGGCCGGCCTGTCGTGGAGTACCGCATCGAGGACCTCGCCCATCACAGCGGCGCCACCGTGCGGACCATCCGCGCCTACCAGGACCGGGGGCTGCTGCCGCGGCCCGAGCGACGCGGCCGCTCCAATGTGTACGGCGACACGCACTTGTCCCGGCTGCGGCAGATCGCCGACCTGCTCGACCGGGGGTACACCCTGGCCTCCATCAAGGAGCTGCTGGAGGCCTGGGACGCGGGCCGCGGCCTCGGCGGTGTGCTCGGCCTGGTCGCCGAGGTGGACGGCCCGTGGACGGATGAGGAGGCCGACAGGATCACCCGGGAGGAACTGGACGCGGCGTTCGGCGGCGCCCAGGACGACGCGGCGGTGGCGGACGCCGTGGCGCTCGGCGTGCTCGAACCCCTCCCCGGCAAGGACGACGAGTTCCTGGTGCCCAGTCCGCAAGAGCTGGCTGCCGCAGTGGAGTTGCACGCGGCGGGTGTTCCGCTGTCCGCCATCTCCGGCCATCTGCGCGAGTTGCGGGGGCAGGTCGAGCACATAGCGGCGCGTTTCCTGGAGTTCACCAATGAACACGTCTTCGCGCGCTACCTCGCCGACCATCCCCCCAGTGAGGCGGACGCCGCGGAGGCGGCCGCGCTCGTACGCAAGCTGCGCCCCCTCGCGCAGAAGACGGTGGACGCCGAACTGGCGCGAGCCATGCGCCTGTTCGCCACCCGGTACCTGCGCCAACACCTCACCGACGAGGAAGCGCCGAGCCATGGCGTGAGGGTGCAATACGTACCACTGCCCGCAGAAACAACCAGGGCGGTTCAGGCACTGGTTGGCCCGGAGAACGTGGCAGCCTTCGTCACGGCGGCTGCCGAACGCGAGGTGCAGAGCCGGACCTTGGACGCTCTGGCGGCAACCTCCGTCGCGGAGAGCAAAGTTACCCAAAAGCCGCAAATGCACTAGTCGTTATCCACAGAAGACGCAACTAGCCTGTGGATAACGGCACTTGGTTGTGGATCAAACATGGAGCGCGGAATTCGTCGGTGAAACCTCGGTGACGAGGAGCCGAGACAGGAAGAAACGGAGGCCTGACCCGCGCGCGGCACCCGCGAAACGAGCGGCGCCCGCCGCGCCCGCAGCGCCTCCGGCCCGCCCCCGTCAGGCAAGATCGACCGGTATGGAGCACCTGCACACCACCGAGGCAGCCGTCCGCGCGCTGCGGGAGATCGCCCGTGAGTACGGGCGCGAGATCGAGGTCGCCCACGACATAGGAGCCGACCAGACCTCCCGCCGGACCGCCGCGGGCGTCGGCGTGACCACCGACCCGGACGGTTCGCTGCCGCACGAGGCGTTCGTGGAGCTCGGCGGCTCCCCCTCCGTGACCGTGCGGCTCCACCCGGACGACGACGCGCTGATCACCGTCGACGGCGTCGAGTTCCACGACGTGCCGCGCGACGCCGTGCCCGCCTTCCTGCGGTCCGTCTACGGCGGCCTCGCGTACGTCAGGGGGCGCCGCTTCCCGCCCGGCTACTGGCTGGTCGTGCCGCTGCCCGGCGACGAGACGTACAAGGAACTGATCCTGCCGGTGACGCTCACGCCCTGGCTCAGCGGGAAGGTCCGCTGAAGGGGCCGGGAAGGTCCGCTGCGGGGGCGCCCGCGCCGACCCGTACGCTCGACCGCATGAGTCTGCGTCTGAGTACCGTGATCCTGCCCGTGCAGCGCTGGCACGAAGGCGGCCGGGAGCGCTGGCGGCGCGCCGAGGAGCTGGGCTTCCACACCGCGTACACCTACGACCACCTGTCCTGGCGGAGCTTCCGCGACGGCCCGTGGTTCGGCGCGCTGCCCACGCTGACCGCCGCCGCGGCCGCCACGGACCGCATACGCCTGGGCACCCTCGTCACCTCGCCGAACTTCCGGCACCCGGTCACGCTCGCCAAGGAGCTGATCACGCTGGACGACGTGTCGAACGGTCGGATCACCCTCGGCATCGGCGCGGGCGGCAACGGCTTCGACGCCCACACGCTGCGCCGCGCCGACGAGGCACCCTGGACACCCCGGGAACGCGCGGACCACTTCGCGGAGTTTCTGCCGCTGCTCGACCGGCTGCTCACCGAGGACGCGGTCACCCACGAGGGCGAGCACTACGCCGCGTACGAGGCGCGCACCATCCCCGGCTGCGTGCAGCGCCCGCGGCTGCCGTTCGCCGTGGCCGCGACCGGGCCGCGCGGCCTCCGGCTCGCCGCCCGCCACGGCCAGGCATGGGTGACCACCGGTGACCCGAAGACCTCCGAGACCGGCTCCCCGGACGAGTCCCTGGAGGCCATCCGCGGCCAGGTCGACCGCCTCGGCGCGGCCTGCGCGGAGGCCGGCCGCGACGCCGCCGAGCTGGACAAGATCCTGCTCACCGGGTTCACGCCGGACCGGCCCCTGGAGTCCTTCGACGCCTTCGTGCACTTCGCGGGCAAGCACGCGGCGCTCGGCTTCACCGAGATCGTGCTGCACTGGCCGCTGCCGGGCACGGACTTCGCCGCGGACGAGAAGGTCTTCGAGCGCATCGCGACGGAGGCACTGGCGCAGTTGTAGACCGCGCCGGGCAGCTCGGGTAAACCCCTCGGGGCCCTGAAAGCTCCCGGAATCCGTGGTCAGAGGTGTGGACGGGGCGCACGGGGGTGCGCCGTACTCACATGTGCGCTCCGCCACACACCCGTGCGCGCATATGCGCGACAATCGCGTGGTGACCTCAGCTACCGCCCGGCCGCGGACCCCGGCCCACTCCGTCCCGCCCCGGTTGATCGCCACCGACCTGGACGGCACGCTGCTGCGTGACGACAAGTCCGTGTCGGAGCGCACGGTCGCGGCGCTCGCCGCCGCCGAGACGGCCGGGATCGAGGTCTTCTTCGTGACCGGCCGCCCGGCCCGCTGGATGGACGTGGTCAGCGACCACGTCCACGGGCACGGCCTGGCGATCTGCGCGAACGGCGCGGCGGTCGTCGACCTGCACGGCGGCCCCGGCGCGCACCGCTTCGCCAAGGTGCGGGCCCTGGCCGCGCCCCACGCCCTGGAGGTCGTCGAGCTGCTGCGGGCGGCCGCCCCGGGCACGTCCTTCGCCGTGGACCGCACGGGCGGCGTGCACCACGAGCCGCACTACCCGCCGCTGCGGATGGACCCCGCGGTGAGCGTGGCGCCCGTCGAGAAGCTCCTCGCGGGCGACTCCGGTGGCGCGGACCAGCCCATCCTCAAGGTCCTCGCCCACCACCCCGACCTCGCGCCGGACGCCTTCCTGGCGCTCGCCCGCGCGGCCGCGGGCGACCGCGCCGAGATCACCCGCTCCAGCCCGACCGCGCTGCTCGAGATCAGCGCCCCCGGCGTCACCAAGGCGGGCACCCTCGCGCTGTGCTGCGCCGAGCGCGGCATCTCCCCCGCCGAGGTCGTCGCCTTCGGGGACATGCCGAACGACGTGGAGATGCTCACCTGGGCCGGTTCCTCGTACGCGATGGGCAACGCCCACCCCGACGTGATCGCCGCCGCCTCGGGCCGCACGGTCGCCAACAACGACGACGGGGTGGCGGTCGTCATCGAGCGCATCCTGGCGGAACGCCTCTCCGGAGGGACCCGTTGATCCTCTCCCGTTGTCCCGCTCCTGTTGACCCGCTCCCGCTGGCCCTCTCCCGCTGAGCCGGTCGCTCCCTGCGGCCCGCGGTCCCGCGTGGGCCGTTCACAGCGTGACCCCGCGTTCCTCCAGCCACTCCACCGGGTCCACGCCCGAGCCGAGGTCCGGCGTGAGCCGGGCCTCGAAGTGCAGGTGCGGGCCCGTCGAGTTGCCGGTCGTGCCTGCCTGGCCGACCCACTGCCCGGCGCCGACCGCCTCCCCCTGGTCGACGGTCACGGCGGCCAGGTGCGCGTACTGCGTGTAGTAGCCGTCGGGGTGGCGCACCACGACCTCCACGCCGAAGGGGCCACCACAGGCGACGCGCACCACGCGCCCCTCGCCCACCGCGCGCACCGGCGTGCCGATGTCGACGGCGAAGTCCTGGCCGGTGTGCCGCCCCGCCCACCGCTCACCCGCGCTGGCGAACCCCGCGGACAGCTCGTACGACTCCACGGGCGGCACCCACGCGTCCGTGGCGGCTGGTTCCGGCTGGTCGAGCCGTACCGCGCCTCGGCAGCGGCCCGCGGCGGCGGCCGCGTCCGCCTCGTCCTGGAGCGCCCACTGCGCGGTCTCCAGCTTCGCCTCGATGTCCCGCTTGAGCCGGGCGAGCCCGGCGGTGCGCTGGTCGAGCACGTTCCGCGCCTGCTCCGCCGACCGCTTGGCGGCCTTGAGGCGGTCGGCGGCCTGCTGGGTCCGGGCGACGGTGTGGGTGACGGCGAGGTCCGCCTGCCCCAGGGCGCGCCTGCCCCGCAGCAGCGCGTCGGGGCTGTCCGCGAGCAGCAGCCGTACGGTCATCGAGAGTCCACCGCCGGTGCGGTACTGGGCGCTGGCAAGCCGTCCGAGGTCCTCACGCAGGACGGCGACCTGGTAGTGCTCCTCGGCGAGCAGCCGGTCGAGCTCCCGGACGCGGGCACGCTGGGCCTTTGCCGCCTGCCGCCCCGCCTCGTAGCTCTCGGTGGCCCTCGCCGCCTCCTCGTAGAGGCGTGCCACCCGGGCGCTGGTGCTCGGCCCGTCGCCTCCGTCGGCGCCGCCGGACTCGTGGTCGGCCGCCGCCGGCGGCGCCCCCAGGGCGAGGAGGGCGCACAGCAGGACGGGGAGGGGGAGCAGACGGCGCGGACGGCGAGGACGTGGGCGCATGGTTCGCATGGTTGCCCGCACGCGCGCGGAGCCTCGCGGGAACTCGTACGCGTGGGGGGACCGGGTGACCCGTACGGTGCACGCGGGTACCGCCGAACAGCGGCCGGTCCCCCGGCGCGGACCCGGCTTCCCCGGAGGCCTCGGCGGCGGCCCGGCCGCCTAGGAGGGCGCGGTGCGGTGCCGGGCAGGCCCTCAGTGCGGTGCCTGCCACACCACCGTCGTGCCGCCGCCGTCCTCGCCGATGCCCGGCCCGTACCCACTGGTGCCGCCCAGGGTCTCGGCCCGCCGCTTGAGGTTCTTCAGGCCGCTGCGGCGGCCGCCCTCGGGGATGCCGACGCCGTCGTCGGCGACGGTCAGGCGTACGCCCGGGCGGCCGTCCGGCAGGACGGCCGTGGCGTCGACGACGACCTCGATGCGGCCGGCGCCCGCGTGCCGGAACGCGTTGGACAGGGCTTCGCGCAGGGCCGCGACGAGGTTCTTGCCGGTGAGTTCGCCGACGACCGTGTCGACGGGCCCGACGAAACGGTGCGCGGGCCGGAAGCCGAGCGGTACGGCCGCCATGTTGATCTCGCGCAGGACCCGGGTCCGCAGCCCCGCGGGCGCCTCGGCGGGACCCTGCTGGAGCGCGAAGATCGCCGTACGGATCTCCTGGATGGTCACGTCCAGTTCGTCGACGGCCTTGCCGACGCCCCGCACCACCTCGGGCACCACGGACCCGCGCTGGGCGCCCTCCAGCATCATCCCGGTGGCGAAGAGCCGCTGGATGACCAGGTCGTGCAGGTCGCGGGCGATGCGGTCGCGGTCCTCGTACACCGCGAGCCGCTCCCGGTCGCGCTGCGCCTCGGCCATCATCAGCGCGAGCGCGGCCTGTGCGGCGAACTGTGTGGCGAGCGTCCGCTCCGTCCCGGTGAACGGCCGTGCCCCCCGCGCGCGCGGGGTGACGAGGGTCCCCAGGACCCGGCCGTCGCTCCGCAGCGGCAGCATCATCACGGGGCCGTAGCCGCGCGTGAGGTCGGTCATGACGCGCGGATCGCTCGCGGCGTCGTCGAGGAACACCGCCTGCCCGTCCAGGAGGTCGGTGACGATGCGGCTCTCCGGGGGGACGATCGTGCCGAGCGCGCCGCCGGGCTCGTCCGCGGAGACGGCCACGATCTCCATGCCGCCCTCCTCGTGCGGCCGGAGCACGATCCCCGCCGCCGAGTCCGCGAGGCGCCGGGCGTGCTCCGCGACCACCCCGAGGGCGTCCTCCGCGTCCGCACCCGAGAGCAGGGCCGTGGTGACCGCGACGGAGCCGTCGATCCACCGCTCGCGCTGCTGGGCGGCCTCGTAGAGGCGGGCGTTGCCGATCGCGATGCCCGCCTCCGCGGCGAGCACCCGCACCATGCGCACGTCGTCGTCGCTGAACTCCGCGGCGCTGGCCGACGTGGTGCCGCCGCGCTTCTCGGTGAGGTACAGGTTCCCGAAGATCTCGCCCTGGACGCGGATCGGCACCCCAAGGAAGGTGCGCATCGGCGGGTGGTGGGCGGGGAAGCCGCAGGAGCGCGGGTCGGCGGAGAGGTCGGCCAGGCACAGCGTCTCCGGCTGGTGGATGAGCGCGCCGAGGAGCCCCCGGTGGCCGTCCGGCAGCCGGCCGATGCGGTCGGCGGTGGCCTCGTCGAAGCCGTGGTAGACGAAGTCCGACAGCCCCTCGCCGTCCTCGGCGACGACGCCGATCGCGGCGTAGCGGGCGTCGGTGAGCTGGGCCGCGGTCTCGCAGATGCGGTCCAGGGTGGTGTGCAGCTCCAGCCCGGCACCGACGGACCGCATGGCCTCCAGGAGCTGCGGCACGCGCGCGGTGAGCCCGGAGGACAGCCCGTGCAGGCCGCGGGCGGCCCGCGCTTCCGGACTCCCCGCGCCCGGGGCGTCGTCGGCGGGCGGCGGCGCGGCGGAAGCCGGAGGGACCGGAGGGAGGGGCATGCCCTGAGCGTAATTAGTCCCATTTGCCGAGGAAAGTCGGAGCGCGTCCCGAGGCGGCACACCAGCGACGCGCCGCAGCGCCCGGCACCCGTGCCCTAAGCACTGCGGCGTCCTGCTCGCCCACCTCCCCGAGGCTCCGCCCGGCACGCCGGCCCGAAGCCCTGTCCGGCACGCTGGCCCCACGCACCCCACGCGCACCCCACGCGCGCCCGGCGCACCGCCCGGCCGTCAGCTGACGCCCGCGGCCGTCAGCCGGTCGGCGGCCGCCTCCCGCTCCCGCATCCGCCGCAGCGGCCCGTCCACGGCCACCAGGTCCCCGTACGCGCCGCGCTGCACGACCCGACCGGCCTCCAGGACGATCACCTCGTCAACTTTGTCGAGTCCGGCGAGACGGTGCGTGATGAGCAGCGTCGTACGCCCCTCGGTGGCCGCGAGCAGGTCGGCGGTGAGGGCGTCGGCGGTCGGCAGGTCGAGGTGTTCGGCGGGCTCGTCGAGGAGGAGGACGGGGAAGTCGGCGAGCAGCGCGCGGGCCAGTGCGAGCCGCTGCCGTTGTCCGCCGGAGAGGCGGGCCCCGTGCTCCCCGACCAGGGTGTCGAGCCCGTCGGGCAGGGACCGCGCCCAGCCGTCGAGCCGGGCCCGGGCGAGGGCCGCGTACAGCTCGTCGTCGGTCGCGTCCTTGCGGGCGAGCAGCAGGTTCTCGCGTACGGAGCTGTCGAAGACGTGCGCGTCCTGCGCGCACAGACCGACCAGGCGCCGCACCGCGTCGCTGTCGAGCCCGGCCGCGTCGGCGCCGCCCAGGGTGTACGTGCCGCCGGTGGTGCCCAGGAAGCGCAGCAGGGCGTGGGCGAGCGTGGTCTTGCCGGAGCCGGACGGGCCCACGACGGCGACGCGGCGGCCGCGGTCGAGGGTCAGGGACACGCCCGCGAGGGCGTCGCGGTCCTGCCCTTCGTACCGGGCCCGCAGGCCGTCGAGGCGCAGCGGGAACGGCGTCGGCGGCACCGGCGCCGGTGCGGCGGGCTCCGGCAGGGGGTCGGGGGCGTCGACGACCTCGTGGACGCGCTCGGCGCTCTTCTTGACGCGCTGGCGGTACTGCACGGCGAGCGGCAGCCCCGTCACCGCCTCGAACGCGGCCAGCGGCGTGAGCACGACCGCGGCGAGCGCGACCCCGCCGAGCCGCCCGTCGTGCACCGCCTGGGCGCCGACGAGGGCCGTCGCGGCGACCGTGAGGCCTGTGGCGAGGGCGCCGAGCCCGTCGCCGAGCGCGGTGGCCTTCGCCGTCCGGGACGCGATCCGGGTCAGCTCGGCGTCGGCGTCCCGGACGTGGGCGGTACGCCGCCGCAGCGCGCCGGCGACCGTCAGCTCGGCCGTCCCCGTGAGCAGGTCGGCGACGCGTGTGGCGAGCACGCCGCGCGCGGGGGCCAGACCGCGCTCCGCACGCCGGGCGACGGCGCCGCTCACCAGCGGCACACCGGCCCCGGCGGCCAGCAGGCCGACGGCGAGGACGGCGCCCGCCTCCGGCAGCAGCCAGGCGGTGAAGCCCACCGCTCCGGCGCTGACGACGGCCGCCGCGCCCGCGGGCAGCAGCCAGCGCAGCCAGTAGTCCTGGAGGGCGTCCACATCGGCGACGAGCCGGGACAGCAGGTCGCCGCGGCGGGTGCGGCGCAGGCCCGCGGGCGCGAGGCGCTCCAGGCGGCGGAAGACGGTGACCCGCATGTCGGCGAGCATCCGCAGCACCGCGTCGTGCGACACCAGGCGCTCGGCGTAGCGGAAGCAGGCACGCCCGATGCCGAAGGCCCGCGTCGCCGTGACGGCGATCATCAGGTGCATCACGGGTGGCTGCTGCGACGCCCGCGAGATCAGCCACCCGGAGGTGGCCATCAGCCCCACGGCGCTGCCCAGGGCGAGGCTGCCGAGCAGCAGGGCGAGGCCGAGCCGTCCCCTGCGGGGGCGCGCCACCGCCCGCACGCGGGCGAGCACGCCTGCCCGGGACCGCGAGTCCTCCGTCGGTGCGCCCGGCTCCCGGGTGTCCCTGCCGGCGGGGGCGGCGCCGTCCCAGGTCTGCGCGTGTGTGCCGCGAGGCGGCTCGGGGGAGCCCGCGGCCCTCGTCCCGGCCGCCGTGTCGGGGGCGTCCACCCGGATGACGCGGTCCGCGACGGCCAGCAGGGCCGGCCGGTGCACGACCAGCACGACGGTCCGCCCGGCCGCCAGCCGCCGGACCGCCTCGACGACCCCCGCCTCGGTCTCCCCGTCGAGCGCGGCGGTCGGCTCGTCGAGCAGCACCACGGGCCGGTCGGCGAGGAACGCCCGGGCGAGGGCGACGCGCTGCCGCTGCCCGGCGGACAGCCCCGCCCCGTCCTCCCCCAGGACGGTCCCCGTCCCCAGGGGCAGGGCGGCCACGAACTCCAGGGCCCCCGCCGCGTGCAGGGCGTCCCGCACGGCCGCGTCGTCCGCGTCGGGCCGCGCGAGCCGTACGTTGTCCGCGATGGTCCCGGCGAACAGGTGCGGCCGCTGCGGCACCCACGCGATCCGCTCCCGCCACCGCTCCAGGGACACGTCGGCGAGGTCCGTGCCGCCGACGCGTACCCGTCCCGCGGTGGGTTCGACGAAGCCGAGGAGGGCGTGCAGGAGCGTCGACTTGCCCGAGCCGCTCGGCCCGACCAGGGCCACGGTCTCGCCCGGCTCGACGGTGAACGAGACCCCGGCGACGGCGTCCGCCGCCCGCCCGGGGTAGCGCACGCGCAGGTCCTCCACGCTCAGGCCGCCCTCGGGCACCGGCCCGGCGCCTCCGGCCGGGACCGGCGTCTCCAGGACCGCGAAGATTTCCTCCGCGGCAGCGAGCCCCTCGGCCGCCGCGTGGTAGCGGGCGCCGACCTGCCGCAGCGGCAGATAGGCCTCGGGCGCGAGGACGAGCACGACCAGGCCGTCGTACAGCGCCATGTCGCCGTGGACGAGCCGCATGCCGATGGTGACCGCGACCAGGGCCACGGAGATGGTCGCGAGGAGTTCCAGGGCGAAGGACGACAGGAAGGCGATGCGCAGCGTCCGCATCGTCGCGCGCCGGTACTCGTCGGTGATCTTGCGGATCGCCTCGGCCTGCGCCTTGGCGCGGCCGAACACCTTGAGCGTCGGCAGACCCGCGACGACGTCCAGGAAGTGGCCCGACAGCCGCGAGAGCAGCCGCCACTGGCGGTCCATCCGGGCCTGCGTCGCCCACCCGATCAGGATCATGAAGACCGGGATCAGCGGCAGCGTGCCGGTGATGATCGCCGCCGACACCCAGTCCTCGGTGACGACGCGCGCGAGCACGGCCACCGGCACCACCACCGCGAGCCCGAGCTGCGGCAGGTAGCGGGAGAAGTAGTCGTCGAGGGCGTCCACGCCCCGCGTCGCCAGGTTGATCAGCGAGCCCGTGCGCTGCCCGCTCAGCCACCCCGGGCCGAGCGCGCCCGCCCGCTGGACCAGCCTGACCCGCAGCTCCGACTTGACCGCCGCGCTTGCCCGGTGCGCGGCGAGCTCGGTCAGCCAGGCCACCGCTCCCCGGCCCACGGCGACCGCCACGAGCAGCAGCAGGGGCGTCCTCAGCTCACCAACCGACAGCCCGTGCTGGAAGGAGCCCACCACGATCTCGGCGATGAGCATCGCCTGGGCCACGACCAAGGCCGCCCCGGCGAGGCCGAGACCCACCACTGTGGCGAGGAACACACGGGTGGCGCGGGCGTACCGCAGCAGGCGCGGGTCGATTGGTTTCACGTGAAACACACCCTCCGAAGAACCGGGGCGGCGGTGTCAGTCGCTGCGGGGCCCATGGTCATGGACTAGTGCGTGCTGCTGCCGGCCGGCAGGTCCGGCTTGCTGTGCGGCAGGTCCGGCGTGCTGTGCGAAGGGTCCGGTGCGCTGTGCGGCAGGTCCGGCGCGATGTGCTGCGTGCCGATGCGCTTGCGGAACACCCAGTACGTCCACGACTGATAAAGCAGCACGACGGGGGTCGCGATGCCCGCGCACCACGTCATGATCTTCAGGGTGTAGGGGCTCGACGAGGCGTTGGTGACGGTGAGGCTCCAGTCGTCGTCCAGCGACGAGGGCATGACGTTCGGGAAGAGCGTCAGGAAGAGCATCGCGACGGCCGCGACGATCGTGAGGCCCGACAGTGTGAAGGACCAGCCCTCCCGGCCGAGTTGGTTGGCGCCGAGGGCCGCCAGCAGGGCCACGACGGCCACGACCAGCGCGACCATGCTCGCCCCGTCGCCGTTGTCCGCCTGGGTCCAGCCGAGGAACCCGAGCGCGAGCACGGCGGTGAGCAGGCCGAGCGCGAGGGCCAGCCTGCGGGCCCGCAGCCGGATGTCACCGACCGTCTTGAGGGCCGTGAACACCGTGCCGTGGAAGGTGAACAGCGTCAGCGTGACCAGGCCGCCGAGGAGCGCGTACGGGTTGAGCAGGTCCCAGACGCCGCCCACGTACTCCTTGCGCGCGTCGATCTCCACGCCGCGGACGATGTTGCCGAAGGCCACGCCCCACAGGAACGCCGGGAGCAGCGAGGTCCAGAAGATCGTGTGCTCCCAGTTGGTCTGCCAGCGCTCGTCGGGCCGCTTCGCCCGGTACTCGAAGGCGACGCCGCGCAGGATCAGGCAGAGCAGGATGAGCAGCAGCGGCAGGTAGAAGCCGGAGAAGAGCGTCGCGTACCACTCGGGGAAGGCGGCGAAGGTCGCACCGCCGGCCGAGAGCAGCCACACCTCGTTGCCGTCCCAGACGGGCCCGATGGTGTTGATGAGCACGCGCTTCTCGGCCCGGTCCCGGGCGAGCAGCTTGGTGAGGACGCCGACCCCGAAGTCGAAGCCCTCCAGGAAGAAGTAGCCGATCCACAGGACGGCGATCAGTACGAACCAGACGTCGTGCAGTTCCATGTCCGGTCAGCTCCTTCAGTACGAGAAGGCCATGGGCCGGTCGGCGTCGGCTTCGGCGTCCGTGCCGGTGCTCGCGCCACCGGGAGGGCCGCCGATCCTGGTGGGCGGGTTGAGGTCGGCCTCGGACAGCTCCGGCGGGCCCTGCCTGACGTACTTGAGCAGCAGCCGGACCTCGATGACGGCGAGGATCGCGTAGACCAGCGTGAAGACGACGAGCGAGGTGATCACTTCACCCTGGGAGACGCCGGGGGAGACCGCGTCCTCGGTGCGCAGCACGCCGTAGACGACCCAGGGCTGGCGGCCGGTCTCGGTGAAGATCCAGCCCCAGGCGGTGCCGATCAGCGGGAAGATCAGCGTCCACTGGGACAGCCGCCACCACCAGGCGCCCAGCTTCGGCGCCAGCTCCTTGTTCCTGGTGAGCATGAGTTTCGGCACCTCGTCGGGTCCCGTGCGGTGCTCGGGCGCGAGCCACACCTTGCGCCGGGTCAGCCACAGCCCGGCCGTGCACAGGGCCATGGAGACGCCGCCGAAGCCGATCATCCAGCGGTAGGACCAGTACGCGGTGGGGATGTTGGGCCGGTAGTCGCCGGGGCCGAACGTGTCCTGTGCCTCTTTGTTGAGGTCGTTGATGCCGGGGATCTCGGCGTTGAAGTTGTTCTTGGCGAGGAAGGACAGCACGCCGGGTATCTCGATGGCGACCTTGTTGTGCCCCTCGGCGACGTCACCGTAGGCGAACAGCGAGAACGGCGCCGGCTTCTCCGACTCCCACAGGGCCTCGGCGGCCGACATCTTCATCGGCTGCTGCTCGTACATGACCTTGCCGAGCGTGTCGGCGCTGATCACGGTCAGCAGGGTGCCGACGAACGCGGTGACCAGGCCGAGCCGCAGCGACATGCGCATCGTGCGGACGTGCCGCTTCCGGCGCAGGTGGAAGATGGCGATGCCCGTCATGAAGGCGCCGCCGACCAGGATCGTCGCCGCGATCACGTGGAAGAAGTTGACGAGCGCCGTCTCCTGGAACAGCACCTTCGCGAAGTCGGTGAGCTCGGCGCGCGGCACGCCGTCCCGCTCCACGAGCCGGTAGCCGACCGGGTGCTGCATAAAGGCGTTGGCGGCGATGATGAAGTACGCCGACAGGACGGTCCCGATGGAGACCATCCAGATCGTCGCGCAGTGCAGCTTCTTCGGCAGCTTGTCCCAGCCGAAGATCCACAGGCCGATGAAGGTCGACTCGAAGAAGAAGGCGATCAGCGCCTCGAAGGCGAGCGGGGCACCGAAGACGTCGCCGACGAACCGCGAGTAGTCGGACCAGTTCATGCCGAACTGGAACTCCTGCACGATGCCGGTGACCACGCCCATCGCGATGTTGATCAGGAACAGCTTGCCCCAGAACTTGGTGGCCCTGAGGTACTGCTCCTTGCCCGTACGCACCCAGGCGGTCTCCAGGATCGCCGTGAGGGCGACCAGGGAGATCGTCAGCGGGACGAAGAGGAAGTGGTAGACGGTGGTGATGCCGAACTGCCATCGCGCCAGGGTCTCCGGCGCCAGTGCCAGGTCCACGTCGTCTTTCTCCTTACGTGCCGTGGTCGTAGCGGCAGTTTGCCCCTTATGTCATGGACATCCCGGGGCAAGCGGGGCACGCTTGTGAACGCGTTCACATTCACAAGCAATTATGTCCTATGAGCACCACGGCTTGAAAGGGGGGTCCCGTTACCGCCGGGAACGGGCTAGAGCGCGGGCGCCTGTGCGGCGTCCCACCGCCCTGATCAGGCACTTTCGCGCCCGGTGGGGTGCTGAGGGCGCGGGTGAGGCTGCCCGCAAGGCCGTCACGCGCGTCAATCTCTCACCGGAGGGGTCCTCGGGGCCCTTCGGCCCTAGCGGAGTCCCGAGGCACCGGGGACACCCCGGCTCCCGTGAGCCCCACTCGTGAGCCTCTCGCGGGAGCCGGGCGCGCGACGGACCCGCGGCGGTCGGCAAGGCGCCGAGGCGGTAGACCGCACCATGCCGAAGGCCCCGAGGTGGCAGACCGGGCCATGACATACGAAGGCCGGACGGCCACGCGCACGCGCCGTCCGGCCCTACGCCTCACCCAGGGCGGCTGGGTGGCCGGAGCTGCCTGGCCCGACTCCCGCGACGCCCCTCACCCCGGAGGGAAACGCAAGGCCAGGACCAGAGCTTCTCGCGGAAGGCGGAAGCGGCGGTCCAGGCCGCCGCCTCCCCCTGCTGGAGTTTCAGAGCTCCTTACGGAAGGCCTCCGCCGCCTTCAGGAAGATGTCGTTGGCCTCCGTCTCACCGATCGTGACGCGGACGCCCTCACCGGCGAACGGCCGCACGGTGACGCCCGCCTGCTCGCACGCGGCGGCGAAGTCCACGGTCCGGTCGCCGAGGCGCAGCCAGACGAAGTTCGCCTGGGTGTCGGGCACCGTCCACCCCTGCCCCCGCAGCCCCTCCAGGACACGTGTGCGCTCGGTGACCAGGGTGTCGACGCGGCTGAGCAGTGCGTCCTCCGCGCGCAGCGAGGCCACCGCGGCGTCCTGGGCGAGCTGGCTCACTCCGAACGGCACCGCCGTCTTGCGCAGGGCGGCCGCCACCGGCTCGTGCGCGATCGCGAAGCCGACCCGCAGCCCCGCGAGGCCGTAGGCCTTGGAGAAGGTGCGCAGCACGCAGACGTTGGGCCGGTCACGGTAGAGCTCGATCCCGTCGGGGACCTCGGGGTCCCGGACGAACTCGCGGTAGGCCTCGTCGAGCACCACGAGGATGTCGCCGGGCACCCGGTCGAGGAAGCGCTCGAGGTCGGCCCTGCGGACCGACGTTCCGGTGGGGTTGTTGGGGTTGCAGACGAAGATCAGGCGCGTGCGGTCGGTGATGGCCGCCGCCATGGCGTCGAGGTCGTGCACCTCACCGGACGTCAGCGGCACCCGCACCGACGTGGCCCCGCTGATCTGCGTGATGATCGGGTACGCCTCGAAGGAGCGCCAGGCGTAGATCACTTCGTCACCGGGGCCGGAGGTGGCCTGGATCAACTGCTGGGCGACGCCGACGGAGCCGGTACCCGTCGCGACGTGCGTCGCCGGTACTCCGAAGTGCTCGGCCAGCTCACTCATCAGCTCCGTACAGGCCATGTCCGGGTACCGGTTGAAGGAGCGGACCGCCTCCATCGCGGTCTCCATCACGCCGGGCAGCGGCGGATAGGGGTTCTCGTTCGAGGACAGCTTGTAGGCCTGCGCGCCCTCGGCCGCGGCGGGCTTGCCCGGCTTGTAGGTGGGGATACCCTCCAGCACGGCACGCAGCCTGGGGCTCGTCTCGCTCACCGCGGTCCTCCTCGTGATCATCCGACCTTCAATGCTTCTCACCTTATGAGGATTCGCCGCCGCTGCGAATGCCCTGGCTGAGTAATCGGTGGGGACGGGCTCCGCGAGGCCGGCGCGGGCACCCTGCCCGGGTGGGGCCGCCGCACCCTTTGCCCGCGAGCGGCGGAGGGGCCTTCCGTCGATCCGCCGGCGCGCCTGCCACCCCGAGCACTCCAGCGGAACCATCCCGAGGCCGGCTTCCCACAGCACCACCCACGGCTTCCCGCGGCACCACCCGGCCGCCCGCGGCACCACCCACGGCCTCCCGCAGCACCACCCCCGAAGGCCCGGCGGCCCCCTCTCCGGCCGCTCGGCCACGGTCCCCGCGGTGGCTCCCGCGCCGGACCCACTCCGCACCCCGCTGAACCCGCTCCGGCTCACCACCACCGCGCACACTCCGAAGGGGCGCCCCCGCCAGAGCCACGCGCCGGTGGCTCACTCCGTGGCGCGCGTCCCCCGTGCAGGTGAGTTGAGACCTCTTCGAGACCTGACCCATTTGGCAGGCCCCTACGCGACGACAAGGGGGCGATACCGAGTCACTGGCCCAACTCCCTTGCTTTCGAAGGTGATTGCCCCGTCACAGCCATGCAGAATCGTGCCTGTCAACGGGTGAATATGCGCCCGCACTACCCACCCCCATGAGCCCTACTATCGGCTCGCCATGACAGCAGCAGGGAAGCACCAGGTGAGCCGAGCGGAGACCGCCCGCCGGGGCAACAGGCAGAGCCGAGCCGGCATCAGAGACGTCGCCGCCGCAGCCGGTGTCTCCATCACGACTGTCTCCGACGCGCTCAACGGCAAGGGCCGGTTGCCCGACGCCACTCGACGCCATGTCCGTGAGGTCGCCGACCGCCTCGGCTACCGCCCGTCGGCCGCGGCCCGCACGCTGCGCACGGGCAAGTCGGGGCTCATCGGCCTGACCGTGACGACATACGGGGATGAACCTTTCACCTTCACGGAGTTCGCGTACTTCGCGGAGATGGCGAGAGCCGCCACCTCCGCCGCGCTCGCCCGGGGCTACGCCCTGGTCATCCTGCCCGCGACCTCGCGCCGCAGCCCCGTCGACGTCTGGTCGAACGTGGCGCTCGACGGCACCGTCGTCGTCGACCCCTCCGACCACGACCCGGTGGTCAGCGAGCTGGTCCGCCAGGGCCTGCCGGTGGTCTCCGACGGCCGCCCGGCCGGGGCGCTGCCGGTGACGGCCTGGGTCGACAACGACCACGAGGCCGCGGTCCTGGAGATCCTCGAGCACCTCGCCGCCGCCGGCGCCCGCCGCATCGGCCTGCTCACGGGCACCACCACCGACACGTACACCCATCTGTCCACGACCGCCTACCTGCGCTGGTGCGAGCGCGTCGGCCAGGACCCGGTCTACGAGTCCTACCCGGCCCACGACCCGTGCGCGGGCGCCGTGGCCGCCGACCGCCTGCTCGCCCGGCCGGACCGGCCCGACGCCGTGTACGGCCTGTTCGACCCGAACGGCACCGACCTGCTCGCCGCGGCCCGCCGCTACGGCCTGCGCGTACCGGACGACCTGCTCCTCGTGTGCTGCAGCGAGTCGACGGTGTACGCCACCACCGAGCCGCCCATCACCACGCTGTCGCTGAAACCGCGCCGCATCGGCACGGCCGTCGTCCAGTTGCTCATCGACGCCATCGAGGGCTTGGACACCGGCCGGCCGGTCGAGCAGGTGATACCGACCGAGCTGATCGTGCGCACCTCGTCCGAGCGACGTCCGCCGCGCACGACCGTCAGTCCGCCCCGCTCGCCCGGCCACAGCTAGGTTCCGGCGCGTCGGCCCCGGTCCACGACCCGGGGCCGGCGCCCGCCCGGATCCGCCCGGGCTGTCGTGACCTGTGGGGAAACCTCGGTCCAATTCGGGAGAAAACCATGGTGAAGTGGGGCTCCCCGCCGATTCACCACCCCTGGTGCACCACACAGCGACAGCCGCATTCCTATGATGGGCGGACGACACCGCGGGCCGCTGCGACCAGGCAGTCCGATCCCGGTGCAGATGCGGCGCAATGGTGGTGGAGGGGTCGATGACTCAGGGGGCCGGTCAGGGACCCGAGGTGCGGACGGCGACGCTGCGCGACTTCCGCGTTCCCGCATATGTGTACGAGGGCGTCCGCGAGACCGTGAACCAGGCCGCCGACCAGGCCCATCCGCCCGCCGACCAGGCCCATCCGCCCGCCGACCAGGCCCACCGCCCCACCGGCCCCGGCCACCACCAGCCGGTCGAACCCGGGCACCAGCCTGTCGGACCCGGACACCGGCCTGCCGACTCCGGGCACCCGTCCGCCGTGAACGGTCACCACCCGGCCGAGCCCGGTCAGCACCCCGCCGCCCCCGGCCCCCGTTCTCCCCAGTACGGCGAGCAGCCCGGGGACCACGGCTACCGCCCCGGCGCGCCGGGCGACCAGGGCCCGCACCCCGTCGAGTACGTCGGACAGCCCGTCGAGCAGATCCCGCACCCGGTCGAGTACGACGAGCAGCCGGACCCGTACGACGGGCAGTCGGCCGAATACGACGGACAGTCGGCCGAGTACGCCGGACAAGCGGTCGCCTATGCGGACCAGGCGGGTCCGGCAGGCGCGACGGGCCGACCGGACCAGACCGCCGAGTACGCGGACCGCTCCGCGGAGTTCGCGGACCGCTCTACCGAGTACGCCGAAGCCGAGCGGCAGCCCGCCGCCCCGCACGGCGTGCCGACCGCCCCGGCCCCCGCGCCCGCCCAGGACCAGACCCACGTCGTCCACCCCGCGGAGGCGCAGGGCGGTCCCCCGCCGCGCGTTCCCGCGCAGCGGGGCCCGGAGCTCGCCGCGCACGCCCCCGACAGCCCCGCGCGCCCCGCGGCCCCGCAGACGGCCGTGGGTGCCCCCGACCCCCTGGTGGCGCAGACCCACCCCGGGTCGGCCGCCGACCTGCCCGAGGGCTACACCCCCACCGAGCGCGACCTGCCCGTCATCGGCCGCCGCGGCGACACCGTGCAGGTCGAGGTGCGCGAGATGCCCGAGCCGCCGCCCGCTCCCGGCACGGAGGAACTCGGTCCGCTGTACGTCGTCGGCGACGTCCACGGCTACCTGGACGAGCTGGTCGCGGCGCTCCAGGCCGAAGGGCTCATCGACGCCGACCTCACGTGGTGCGCGGGCAACACCCGGCTGTGGTTCCTCGGCGACTTCACCGACCGCGGGCCCGACGGCATCGGCGTCATCGACCTGGTGATGCGCCTGTCCGCCGAGGCCGCCGCCGCGGGCGGCTACTGCAAGGCGCTCATGGGCAACCACGAGCTGCTGCTCATCGGCGCCAAGCGCTTCGGCGACACGCCGGTCAACTCCGGCGCCGGCACCGCCACGTTCCAGGCCGCCTGGCTCCTCAACGGCGGCCAGAAGACGGACATGGAGCGCCTGGAGGACCACCACCTGCAGTGGATGGCCCGCCTGGACGCCATCGAGGAGGAGGACGGGCACCTGCTCGTGCACTCCGACACCACCGCGTACCTCGACTACGGCGACTCCATCGAAGAGGTCAACGACACCATCCGCGAGGCCCTCACGCGCAACGACCCGGACGAGTACTGGGACCTCTTCCGCAAGTTCACCAAGCGCTTCGCCTTCCGCGACGACAACGGCGCGCAGGCCGTGCGCGAGCTCCTCGACGTCTACGGCGGCAGCCGCATCGTCCACGGCCACAGCCCCATCCCGTACCTCCTGGGAGAGGTCGGCTCCGAGTACGACGGGGATGACGACGGCCGTCCCGTCATCGAGGGGCCGCACATCTACGCCGACGGCCTCGCCATCGCCATGGACGGCGGAGTGACCATGGCCGGAAAACTACTGGTGTGCCAGCTCCCTCTGGCTAACTGAGCGTTCACCGGGCAGGGGCACCACGAGTACACCGCGCGGAGACAGGTCCCGCTGGCCAGCGGGCCAATTCTGGAAACCCCCTGTCACCGCGTACTGTCACGGCTCTACCATCGCTCTATCCGTAGCAGGCTCCCCTCCGTTCCTGCCCGACGGCTCGTGACCCTGCGAGCCCCAGCCCTACGGAGCATCGGGGGATGCACATGAACAGCGCTCCACACCTGCTCAATGAGGACCGCCCCGAGTACACGCGGATCCTCGACGAGGCGCTGCGCACCGCACCGAACCGCCCGGAGCTGGCCGCGGTGGGCCAGCGACTCAACCCCGAGCAGCTACGCACCATGGCGCTCAACGCCACCGCACTGATCACGGCCGCCGCAGCGGCTGAATACCGCCATTATGTGAAGGTCCGTGAGGATCTGCGCGACTCCGGCACCTCCGCCTCACCACCGGTCCGTGAAGGGAGCGGGCCCAGCTCCACCCCGGCCGAATCCGCGTCCGGCGGCGTCGGTCTCGCCACGATGGGCGAGGTCACCGAGACCGCCGGGGCCGGAGCGGTCGCCGTGGTCGCGGTTCTCGCCCCGCTGCTCGCGGGCGCGGCCGCCGCGATCTTCCTGCTCGTCGGCTACATCCTGAAGATGCTCGACCCCGAGCCCGCCTTCGCGGACACCCTGCTCACCGCCGGGTGGCTGTTCGGCGCGCTCACGGCGGCCGCCATCCTGGTCGCCGCGGTCGGCCTGCTCCTGACCGCCCTGCGCAACGGCTCCACTTCCCTCCAGGCAGGCTCGCACGACGAGCGGAACACGGAAGTGGAACGGGCCAGGGAGGCCTGGAGCCAGGCACTCCTGGAGCGCGGCATCCTGCCGTTCCTGCGGGAGGCGCTCGCGGAGCCGGGCACGGCGCCCGGCCCCCGGACGCCGCCCGCCGGCCCGACCGGACGCATGCCGCAGCTCGGCTACCACAAGCCGGGGTTCAGCAGCCCTGAGGGCGGCTCCACCACCGGCACCCGGCCGAGCTACTCCAGCCCGGACTTCTCCAGCCCGGACTACGGAGGGCCCGAGCACCGGCCCGAGTAACCCGACGGACGTCACCCGGTCGCCGGTCGGCGACGGGAGCGGCCCGGTCGCCGCCCGGCGACGGGGCCACTCCGGTCCGCCCGGGACCAGCACCGGCCCCCGCGCAGGGCGCGCCAGGCCCCCGCCCCGGCGCGCCAAGAGGCCGCTCCACCCTGCCCGTACACCGGTACGGACCACGAACAGGCGGGTACGGACCACTGAACAGGCGGGCCCGACTGCCCGGAGACCCGACTGCCCGGGGCCCGACCGTCCGGAGACCCGACCGTCCGGGGACCCGACCGCCGCCCGGAGGGCGGCCGCCCGGCCCCGCGTCCGCCCGGTCCGGGACCGGCGCCGAGTGCGGGACCGACGCCGAGGCCGGGACCGGCACTCAGCCGGGACCGGCGCTCAGTCCGCGATCGGCAGATAGACCCGGTTCCCCGCCGCCGCGAACTCCTTGGACTTCTCCGCCATGCCCTGCTCGATCTCGACCTGCGTCCCCCCGTGCTCCCGGCGGATGTCCTGGGAGATCTTCATCGAGCAGAACTTCGGCCCGCACATCGAGCAGAAGTGCGCCGTCTTCGCCGGCTCGGCGGGCAGCGTCTCGTCGTGGAACTCCCGCGCCGTGACCGGGTCGAGCGCCAGGTTGAACTGGTCCTCCCAGCGGAACTCGAACCGCGCGTCCGACAGCGCGTCGTCCCACTCCTGCGCCCCCGGGTGCCCCTTCGCGAGGTCCGCCGCGTGCGCCGCGATCTTGTACGTGATGACGCCGGTCTTCACGTCGTCGCGGTTGGGCAGGCCGAGGTGCTCCTTCGGCGTGACGTAGCAGAGCATCGCCGTGCCCCACCAGCCGATCATCGCGGCGCCGATGCCGGACGTGATGTGGTCGTAGGCGGGCGCGATGTCCGTGGTCAGCGGGCCGAGGGTGTAGAACGGCGCCTCCTCGCAGATCTCCTGCTGGAGGTCGATGTTCTCCTTGATCTTGTGCATCGGGACGTGGCCCGGGCCCTCGATCATCGTCTGCACCTGGTGCGCCTTGGCGATCTTGTTCAGCTCACCGAGGGTCTCCAGCTCGGCGAACTGGGCGCGGTCGTTGGCGTCCGCGATCGACCCGGGCCGCAGACCGTCACCGAGGGAGTACGTCACGTCGTACGCCGCGAGGATCTCGCAGAGCTCCTCGAAGTGCTCGTACAGGAAGCTCTCCTTGTGGTGCGCGAGGCACCAGGCGGCCATGATCGAGCCGCCGCGCGAGACGATGCCGGTCTTGCGGTTCGCGGTGAGCGGCACGTACGGCAGCCGGACGCCCGCGTGCACCGTCATGTAGTCCACGCCCTGCTCGGCCTGCTCGATGACCGTGTCCTTGTAGATCTCCCAGGTCAGCTCCTCGGCCTTGCCGTCGACCTTCTCCAGGGCCTGGTAGAGCGGCACGGTGCCGATCGGCACGGGGGAGTTGCGCAGCACCCACTCGCGCGTGGTGTGGATGTTGCGGCCGGTGGACAGGTCCATGACCGTGTCGGCGCCCCACTTCGTCGCCCACGTCATCTTCTCCACCTCCTCCTCGATGGAGGAGGTGACCGCGGAGTTGCCGATGTTGGCGTTGACCTTCACCAGGAACCGCTTGCCGATGATCATCGGCTCGATCTCCGGGTGGTTCACGTTGGCCGGCAGGACCGCGCGCCCCGCCGCGATCTCCGCGCGGACGACCTCGGGTTCGACGTTCTCCCGGATGGCCACGTACTCCATCTCCGGCGTGATCTCCCCGCGTCGCGCGTACGCGAGCTGCGTCACCGCCTGGCCGGCGCGGGCGCGGCGCGGCTGGCGCGGGCGGCCGGGAAAGACCGCGTCGAGGTTGCGCAGGCCACCGCGCGGCGAGGTGTGCTTGATGCCGTCGTCCTCGGGACGGACCGGGCGGCCCGCGTACTCCTCGGTGTCGCCGCGCGCGATGATCCAGTTCTCCCGCAGGGGGGCGAGCCCCCGGCGCACGTCGGTGTCGATCGCCGGGTCCGTGTACGGGCCCGAGGTGTCGTACAGGGTCACGGTCTTGCCGTTGGTCAGGTGCACCTGGCGGACCGGCACGCGCAGGTCGGAACGCGACCCCTCCGGGCCCGTCACGTATGCCTTGTGCCAGCCGATGGACTTCCCGGCCTCCGAGTCGTTCTGCCCGATCTGGGCGTTCTCCCTGCCCTGGACGCTTTCTCCGCCCTGGGCGGTTTGTCCGCTGGCGGACTGTGTGGAGGCAGGCGTGCGTGTGTCCGATGTGGTCATGAGACCTACTCCCTACGCCGGCATTACCCGGTAACAGGTTCGGCGGTCGACGCAGCGGTTCCCGTACGGTCCGAATGCCGTTCGTACGGAGGTCAGCGCCCTCTCAGCCCGGTGCTCCGAGCTCCCGCGTGTGCAAAGGTGCCTCCACGCTAGCGTCATATCGGGCGCGGTGAACAGAGGGCCCCCTCCGTTCTTGCGATGATCGGGCCGTGACCACGACAGAGCCCCCCACACCGCCGCCCGTCCCGGAGCCGCACGGACACGGGCACGGCCACTCCCACAGCCATGGCCCTGCCGCGCCCGTCTCCCAGCATCTGCGCAAGGTCATCGCCGCCGTCCTGATCCCCTTCGCCGCGGCCGTCCTCGTGGGCCTCGCGGTGCTCTGGCCCGGCGGCACACCGGACCACGAGCGCACCGGCGTCGGCTTCGACCGGCAGACCAGGTCCGCCACCGTGGCGAAGGTCGACACGCTGCCCTGCAAGGACGTGAACGGCTCGCAGCCCCTGCCCAACGGCGACACCTCCACCGCCGAGGGCCAGTCCGCCCAGTCCCGCGCCCAGGGCACCTGCAAGAAGGCCACGATCAAGGTGACCAGCGGCCCGCACAAGGGCTACACCTTCACGGAGATCGTCCAGCCCGACGCCCCCCGCCAGCTCGAACAGGGCCAGGACGTGGTGGTCTCCTACGAGCCCAAGGCGCCCAAGGGCCTGCAGTACTCGGTCACCGACGTGGACCGCGAGGTGCCGATGGCCCTGCTCGCCGGCATCTTCGCCCTCGCCGTCGTGGTGGTGGGGCGGCTGCGTGGCGTGATGGCCCTGGTCGCCCTCGCGGTGAGCTTCATGGTCCTGACCTTCTTCATCCTCCCCGCGATCCTGCAAGGCTCGAACCCCCTGGTCGTCGCCGTCGTCGGGGCGAGCGCCATCATGCTGATCGCGCTCTACATGTGCCACGGCCTGACCGCGCGCACCTCGGTCGCGGTCCTCGGCACCTTGATCTCCCTCCTCCTCATCGGCCTGCTCGGCTCGCTCTTCCTCGGCTGGGCCTCCCTCTCCGGCAACACCGACGACAACACCGGCCTCATCCACGGCCTGTACCCGTCCATCGACATGAGCGGCCTGCTGCTCGCCGGCGTCATCATCGGCTCCCTCGGCGTGCTCGACGACGTCACCGTCACCCAGACCTCCGCGGTCTGGGAGCTGCACCAGGCCAACCCGACGATGGGCTGGCGCGGCCTGTACCGCGCGGGCATCCGCATCGGCCGCGACCACATCGCCTCGGTCGTCAACACCCTGGTCCTCGCCTACGCGGGCGCCGCCCTCCCCCTCCTGCTGCTCTTCTCCATCGCCCAGAGCAGCGTGGGCACCGTGGCCAACAGCGAGTTGGTCGCCGAGGAGATCGTCCGCACCCTGATCGGCTCGATCGGCCTCGTCGCCTCCGTCCCCGTCACCACCGCGCTCGCCGCCCTGGTCGTCTCCGCCGACCGGCAGAACACGTCCACCGCCCCGGCCGCGGCGGGGGTCCCGGGCCCGGGCGGGCCCGTCGGGCCTTACCCGGGCGCGCCGTTGGGACCTGGCCCCGCTGGGGCCCCACAGCCGGGGACGCAGCAGGGGGCGGCCGGGCCTGCTGGTCCTGCCGGTCCCGCTGGCCCCGGGGGCCCCGCCGGGCCGATGGGCGCCCCGGGGGCACCGGGGGCTGCAGGGCCGACGGGCACTCCAGGGCCGACGGGAACCCCGGGCCTCACGCCTCCCCGCTCGGGCACCGGCCCCACCCGCCCTCGCCTCACCCGCGGCGGCACGGGCCGCCGCCGAAAACCCTGAACCCTCTGCGAACCTGCGCCACGGGGCAGCCCCCGCACCACGCAACGCAGGTCCGCGCCCCACCCTTCGGCGGTTACTCACCGTCACAGGCATCGCACCGTCACGGACATCCCACCGCCGCGGACATCACACCCCCGCGGCTCTTCCGCCACGGCTCGGAGCGATGCTCAGCCGGCGCTCTGCTCCTCCGCGAGGATCCGGTCCAGCGCCTCGTCCAGGTGCGCGTCGAAGTCCGCCAGCGCCCGCTCCTGCCCCAGCGGCACCAGCTTGTCCGTCCGATCGAGGAAGGCGAGGAGCGGCGGGATCCCCGCTCTGAACAACGCCTGGTCGGCCCCGACCTGCAGCCTGATGAAGGCTTCATCGAGCGCGTCGGGATCGGCGGGCGCGATGTGCACATCCCCGTCGCCGCAGGCCCGGCCCACCCCGTCCACCAGCAGCTCCCGCCCGAAGGCCCACGTCACCGGGGTGTCACCGGGCAGGTGGAAGGTCAGCCGCACGGCATAGGGATCGCACGTCTCGTACCGGAGCTCCACCGGGATGCGGAACGACAGCTCCTCGGACACGAGGAAGCTCATCATGACCTCTGCCTGGACCGACTCTCGCATCGCCGCCTACCCCGTCAGTAGCCTTCCGTGGCCAGGAACCAGCTCCCTGACACTCGGGTCATCTTGCTCAACGTACACAACAGATCACAAGGAGTGAGTTTTCAGATGCTGATAGAGAAGGCGAGTGTCCTGAGAAGCCTCCCGAGGTCCTCCTGCAAGGCACGTGCCGCGGGCAACAGCCGCTCCGCCTGAGCCGACGGAACCGAGATCGCCAACGTGGCCGCCGTGGTACCCACCGTGATCGGAATCGCGGCACAGACCGTGCCCAGTACGTACTCCTGGTGCTCCACCACCGGTGTCATCCGGCCAAGGCCGTCGAGCCTGCGGAGTAACGCCTGCTCGTCACGGACCGTGTTGGGCGTGAGCGACCGCACCGGGTAGCGGTCGAGGTGCTCCCGCCGTGCATCGTCGTCGAGTTGGGCCAGCAGACACTGCCCGATGGCGTGGGCGTGCCCGGTCTCCCGGAAGTCGGCCCACTCCTCGACAGCCGGGGTGCCGGGGGCGTCGGCGATGGAGACGACCTCAATCTCACCGTCGCGGTAGAGGGCGAAGTACACGGGCGCGCCGATGGCATCGCGCCAGTGCGCCAGCACGTCGTCCACCATGGAACGACGTTTCTGCTGCGCCGCGCTGGCCCCCAGCCGCTCCGCCGCCTCCCCGAGCACGAACACCCCGTTCTCCCGCCGCAGATAGCCCTCGTGGGTCAGCGTCCGGAGCAAGTGGTACGCCGTCGGGAGCGCCAGCCCCGACTCCCGAGCCAACTGCTTGGCGGGCGCCCCGCCCTCGTGCGACGCGGCGGCTTCCAGCAGGCGCATCGCCCGCTGCACCGAGCCGATCAGCGTCGGTCCGACGCCGGTCGAGCCGGTGTCCGCCGACATCGGCGCCGTGGGGGTCGCCAACGGCCTCGGTGCGAGTGTCGATGGCGGTGTCGGGGTCGGTGACGGTGTCGGTGACGACGACGTCTGGCGCGAGGAGTTTCTTGGTGAGGGGTTCGGGCGCCAGGGGTTCGTGGACGTGGACGAGGGGTGCGGCTTCGGCGAGTTGGGGTTCGGGTTCGGGCTCGGGTTCGACGAGCTCAGGCCCGGCGGGCTCGGGCGCGACGGGCTCGGGCGCGACGGGCTGGGGCGCGGCGGACTTGTGGGCGGTGACTTCGGCCGCAGCGGGTGGGCCGGCGTCGAGTCGGGGGACGCCGGAGCACGAGAGGGCGCCTGTGCAGGGGCGCTCCTCTCAAGGCCACCGTCGTGCGCCGGGACGGCTTCGCGGGGACAGCCGACTTCGTCCGCGGGGGTGGCTTCGCCTGCGGAAGCGGTGCGTTGGGGTGGGGGTGAGGCGTCAACCGTGGCCATGGGTCACTCCCTGCGCATGGGGGTTCCCTCCGTGCCGGGGGTACACGGGAGGGGGCAGTGGGCCCGCCTGCGGGGGCAGCCCCGCGTCGGTTTCCGGACTCTAACCCTTGGCCACCGCTCTAGGGCCCAGCCTGGGGAAACTTCCCCCTCGGGAGGGAACCCCCGGACGGCCTCACCACTCGGCGCGTGACTTGCTGCGGGACGACAGCGAGCCGGTTATGAACTTCCGCACCACATACACGAGTCCGCCGACCAGCGCCACGAAGAGCAGCACCTTGAAGAGCAGGGCGAACACAAAGCCGACGACACTCGCTATCAGGCCGCCGAACACGACCAGGGCGATGAGGGGCACCGCGACCCACTTCACCCACCACGGCATACCGCCGAAGATCTCTCCCATTGCCCTTGCCCTTTCTGTTCTCCGCCATGGGGCGGAACTCCCCGAGGTGCTGAAACTCCACGAGGTGCTGGAACTTCACCAGGTGCTGAAACTCCACCAGGCGCTGGACCTCCGACGACGGAACTCCGTCAGCAACGGAACTCCGCTCCTGCCCGAGGCTCCGCACCTGCGCGGATTCCGTGCCTCACGTATTCGATGCTAGAGCGGCGAGCATCCGTTCGGGGCGGCTCGATCCCTTGTCCTCCCCTGACTCTTCCCCTAGGGAACCCTGAGGTCCGAACCCTGAGGTGCGACCCCTGATCCGGGCCGCGCCCCCGGCACCGGCCGGGCGCCGCCGGACGCGGGCGTCGGGGGCGCTGCTCCGGCGGCGGGATCACTGCTCCGGCGGCGAGAACACGACGAGCACCCGCAGGTCCTCGGTGATGTGGTGGAACTTGTGCGGCACCCCGGCGGGGACGTACACCACACTGCCGCGCGCGACCGACGTCGTCTCCATGCCGACCGTGATCGAACCGCGGCCGCTGACGACCATGTACACCTCGTCCTGCCGGTGCGGCTGCTGCGGGTCGGTGCCCCCGGCATCGAGCGCGTAGAGCCCGACCGACATGTTCCGCTCCCGCAGGAATTGCAGATACGCGCCCTCGTTGGCGGCCCGCTCCGCTTCGAGCTCGTCCAGTCGGAATGCCTTCATCGCTGCTGTATGCCCCTTGCCAAGTCGTGGGCCGACCGCTGCCGGCCCAGGTCTGCCACGATCAGACACATGAAGAATTTCGTAGTCAAGACGCTCGCCAACGCGGCGGCCCTGGCCGTCGCCGTGTGGCTGCTCGACAAGATCACGCTCACCGGCGACAGCACGGGCTCGAAGACACTGACACTCCTCGTGGTCGCCCTGCTCTTCGGTCTGGTGAACTTCTTGGTCAAACCCGTCGTGCAGGTCCTCACGTTCCCGCTGTTCATTCTGACGCTGGGCTTGATCACACTGGTGGTCAACGCCCTGATGCTGCTCCTGACGTCCTGGCTCGCCGACAAGCTGGACGTCAGCTTCCATGTCGAGGGCTTCTGGACCGCCGTACTGGGCGGCTTGATCATCTCGGTCGTCTCCTGGGCCCTGAACGTCGCCCTTCCCGACAAGGACTGACCCGCCACCCCAGGGCCGTCCCTCGACCGCGTCGCCGCCTCCTACACGCCCCGTACCCCACGCGACGCCCCGTACCCCACGCGTCCCGTACCCCACGCACGCCGTACGTTCCGCGCGCCCCTCCCGGGGCCGCCTCACCCCGAGGACTGTGAACCGACCCCATGCCTCCCTCCGCGCCCTCGCCCCGCCCTGCCACCGCGGCGTTCGCCGTCTGTTTCGTGTGCACCGGCAACATCTGCCGTTCACCCATGGCCGAGTCGGTCTTCCGCGCCCGGGTGCGCGACGCCGGTCTCGAGGACCGCGTCCTGGTGGACAGTGCGGGCACCGACGGCTGGCACGAGGGCGACGGCGCCGATCCGCGCACCGTCGCCGTCCTCGCGGCTGCGGGCTTCGAGACCGACCACGTGGCCCGGCAGTTCCAGGCCGACTGGTTCGACCGGCTCGACCTGGTGATAGCCCTCGACCGCGGCCACCTGCGCACCCTGCGCCGCCTGGCACCGACCCCGCGGGACGCCGAGAAGGTGCGCCTGCTGCGCTCGTACGACCCGGCCGTCGGCCCCGAGGACGACCGCGGCAGCCGCCTGAGCGGCGACCTCGACGTCCCTGACCCGTACTACGGGGACTTTGCCGGGTTCGAGGAGTGCCTGAAGATGATCGAGGCGGCGAGTGACGGCCTGCTCGACGCCGTACAGGAAGTGCTGGAAGGGCGGGCGGCATGACGGAGCGGGCACAGGCACCGCACGGCGGGGACCCGGCGGCCGGGCGCTCGGCGGAGGACGCGGGCGCGACACCCACCGCGGCGACGGCGGGCACGGGTGCGGCCGCGCGGGAGGCGCGCGCCGGCGACGGTACGCGCGCCGTACGCGCCGGGCTCCCGGAGCCCGTGAAGTACGAGCCGACGCTCCCCGGCCCCGTCTTCGCCGCGCACTACCACCTGCCGGGGGAGCCCACGGGCCCGTACACCTACGGCCGCGACGAGAACCCCACCTGGACGCGCCTGGAGCGCGCCATCGGTGAGCTCGAACGCCCGGCGGGCCGGGAGGAGGACGTGGAGACGCTGGTCTTCGCCTCCGGGATGGCCGCGATCTCCGCGGTGCTCTTCTCCCAGCTCCGCGCCGGTGACGCCGTGGTCCTGCCGGACGACGGCTACCAGGCGCTTCCCCTGGTCCGCGAGCAGCTCACGGCGTACGGCATCGAGGTACGCACCGCGCCCACCGCCGGTGACGCGCAGCTCGGCGTGCTCGACGGCGCCCGGCTGCTGTGGCTGGAGACCCCGTCGAACCCGGGCCTCGACGTCTGCGACGTCCGCCGTCTCGCCGACACGGCGCACGCGCGGGGCGCCCTGGTCGCCGTCGACAACACCCTCGCCACACCCCTCGGCCAGCTCCCGCTCGACCTCGGGGCCGACTTCTCCGTCGCCAGCGGCACCAAGCAGCTCACCGGCCACGGCGACCTCCTGCTCGGCTACGTGGCCTGCCGCGACGCCGGGCGTGCCGCCGCCGTCCGGCGCTGGCGCAAGATCGTCGGGGCGATCCCGGGACCCATGGAGGCCTGGCTGGCGCACCGCTCGCTCGCGACCCTCCAGTTGCGCGTCGACCGGCAGGACGCCAACGCCCTGGCCGTCGCCGAGGCGCTGCGAGGCCGTGCCGAGGTGACGGGGCTGCGTTATCCGGGGCTGCCGGACGACCCCTCGTACGCGATCGCCGCGCGGCAGATGCGGCGCTTCGGGTGTGTGGTGTCGTTCGAGCTGCCGTCACGCGCGCGTGCGGAGCGCTTCCTCGACGCGCTGCGGCTCGTGGACGACGCGACGAGCTTCGGCGGCGTACGCTCCACGGCCGAGCGGCGCGGCCGCTGGGGCGGGGACGCGGTTCCGGAAGGGTTCATCCGCTTCTCCGCCGGGGCGGAGGACGCCGAGGACCTGGTGGCGGATGTGCTGCGCGCGCTGGACGAGACGGCTGACTGACTCCTGCGCCCCACGAGGGGGCAGGATCGCCGCGCGTGCGGTGGGCATCTCGTACGCGGCTACGCACAACGGACGGTCCGAGCCTCCCCCCTCGTGGCTCGGACCGCCCTCGGTTCCATGTGTGAAGAACCGCGCGAACAAGGCTAGTTGACTCTGTGTCAGTGTCCAATCACAGTAGCGACAGCAACCTATCGACAAATTTATAGTTGGGGTGCGCCGGGGGCCGACACGGAGGAAAGGCTGAGGACATGGATCTGGCCCTGCTGCGCACATTCGTCACGGTGCACCGGGCGGGGTCCTTCACGCGTGCCGCCGCCCTCCTGGGACTCTCCCAGCCCGCGGTGACGTCCCAGATCCGTACGCTGGAGCGCCAGTTGGGCCGCCCGCTCTTCCTGCGCCAGGCCCGCGGAGTCACCCCGACGACCATGGGCGACGAGCTCGCCCACAAGGCCGCGCCCCACCTCGACGCCCTGGTGGAGATCGCCGAGGCTGGCATCGACGAGGACTCGTCGGTCCGTACGCTGCACCTCGCGGGACCACCGGAGTTCACGGCGGAGCGCGCTCTCCCCTCCCTCACCTCGCTGGCCGGGGGCGACGGCCAGCGCATCGCGCTGCGCGCGTCCTTCGGCAACGCCGAGGAGGTCCTGGAAGGGCTCGCCGCCGGGCACCACGACCTGGCCATCACCACGGCCCGCCCCCGCGGGGCGCTGCTCACCGCGACGCCGCTGTGCGACGAGGAGCATGTGCTGGTGGCGGCGCCACGCTGGGCCTCCCTCATCGGGCCCGGCAAGCTGCGCCGCAAGGGCGCTCTCACCGTGGAGAACCTGCCGGTGGTGGAGGTCCACGAGTCGCTGCCGTTCGTCTCGCGCTACTGGGCCGCGGTCTTCGACTCCCGCCCGGCCGCGGCCGGCGCCGTCATCGTGCCGGATCTGCGCGCCGTCCTGGCCTGTGTGGTCCAGGGCGCCGGGCTCGCCGTCCTGCCCCGCTATCTGTGCGCGTCCGCCCTGGAACGGGGCGAGATCGCGGCGCTGCTCGACCCCGCGGTGCCGCCCCTGCGCACGTACTTCCTCGTCGTACGCACCGGCACGCTCGCCATGCCCCCCGTCGCGCGGGCGCACGAGTGGCTGCTGCGTGCTGCGGTCGGCTGGACGTAGGGCTGCTCCTGGCCGGTTCGCGATGTTTCACGTGGAACAGCGCGGGCCACATTTCCCCCATGACCGTCCGACCCGTGGTCAAGCGCACCGCACGTGCCGTCCTCCTGGACGGAGACGACCTGATCCTCATCAAGCGGACCAAGCCCGGCATGGATCCGTACTGGCTCACTCCGGGCGGCGGGGTGGAGCCGGGGGACGCGACCGTGGTGGACGCGCTCCACCGCGAGGTCCACGAGGAGCTCGGGGCGAAGATCACCGACGTGGTGCCGTGCTTCGTGGACACCCTTGAGCACATCGGTGAGGACGGCGGCGCCACCGGGGTGAAAGTGCAGCACTTCTTCGTCTGCCGCCTGGAGTCCATGGACCCGGCGCAGCGGCACGGCCCCGAGGTCGAGGACCCCTGCGGCGAGTACGAGATCGTGCGCGTGCCCTTCACCCGCGTCGGGATCGCCTCCGTCCATCTCGTCCCGCTGTCCCTGCGGCACTATCTGGACGGCAACATCGAGGGCGTGCGGGCCATGCACGCGCCGGACCTGGGCTGAGCACCACCTCGTCGGGGCCCGGCCCGAGTCCTCCGTCAGCTCCCCGCCACCACGAGCTCCTCCACGGCGTCGTGCCTGATCCGGCCCGCCGGTATGCCCGCTCGCCGCAGCGTGTCCACGCCGCTGCGGATCATTCCGGGCGGGCCCGACAGATACGCGTCGTACTCGTTCCACGGGCCGTACGCGCGCACGGCGTCGGGGAGCTGCGCGCGGTTGTCCACGACCGGCCGGACGGCCAGCCAGGGGTGGGACCGCTGCAGCCGCAGCATGGTGTCGATGTCGTACAGGTCGTGGTCGGTGCGGGCGCCGTAGAAGACCTCGACGGGCCGGCGCCTGCCGTGCTCGGCGACGTCTTCCACGAGCGCCTTGATCGGGGCGATGCCGGTGCCGCCGCCGACGCAGAGGAGGCCGCTGTCGGTGCTGTGGTCGACGGTCATGGAGCCCGTCGGCGGACCGAGCCGCAGCACGTCACCGGGCCGGGCGCGGTGCACCAGCGCGTTCGAGACCCAGCCCGCCGGGACCGCCTTGACGTGGAAGGAGAGCAGCCCGTCGGAGCGCGGCGCCGACGCGAAGGAGTAGTGCCGCCAGATCCGCGGCCACCAGGGGGTCTCCAGGCTCGTGTACTGCCCGGCGAGGAACGGGTACGGCTGGTCCGGGCGGACGGTGATGACGGCGATGTCGGAGGTCCGCGCGTCGTGCGAGACGATCTCCGCGTACCACCACGCGGGGGCGCGCAGCTCGTCCTCGGCGGCCGCGTCGATCATGATCTGCGAGATCGTCGTGTACGTCCTGACCCACGCCGCCTCGGTCTCGTCGTCCCAGCTCGCGCTCGCGTACCGGCTGAGCGCCCCGATCAGGCACTCCCCGACAGCGGGGTAGTGCACGGACCTCGTGCCGTACTTGCGGTGTCCGCGGCCGAGGTGGCCCAGGTGCTCGGTGAGTGCGTCGCCGTCGTCGATGTGCTCCGCCGCCGTAAGCAGGGCCGCCAGGAGCCGGTCCCGCTGGGCGTCCATCGCCGCGGGGAACAGCCCGCGCAGGTCGGGGTGGCGGGTGAAGAGCAGCGCGTAGAAGTACGAGGTGACCTTGTCGGCGATCGGGGCGATCTCGGCCATCGTGCGCTGGACGAGGACGGCGTCGGGGGACGCGGTGCCGGTGGACGCGGCCTTGGGGAGCGCGGCAGCGGACGGCGTGGCAGGAGAGGACAGGGGTTCCGAAGGCGTGGCGCCGGGTGGTGCCGGGCTGCCCGGCGGCGCGGCTGCGGTAGGAGTCGGGCTCCCGGCAGCGGGCTCCTGGCGGGCTCCCGGAGCCGTCACGGGGGCCTCCGGAGCCTTGATGGGAGCTTCCGGAGCCCCCGCGGGGGTGCCTGGAGCCGTCACGGGGGCGCCCGGAGCTGTCGCCGGCCCGGTGGAGGAGGGAGGTGCTATTCGCCCCGGCACGTCGTCGGTGGCCCCGGCTGTCCGCCCGCCGAGGGGAGCGGTGGCCGCCGCGCGCCGTCCTGGTGGCTCCTGGGACGGCCTGCTCGCGGGTCCTGCCGGGCCCGGGGCCGCGGGTTCCGCTCCGTCCCCGCTGCTGCCGGAGGCCGACTGTGCCTCCTCCGGCTGGTCCTGCGGTTTCCGTGGCGTGAACCAGCCGCTGCCGCTGTTCCCGGAAGTGCCGTTGTCCGCCGACGTGGTGGTCGGAGCGTCCATCCTGTGCCTCGCCTCGAACATCTCTCAGTCGGTCCGCGCACTTCCTCGCCGGGACGTGCTTGCTTCCCCGCCTTGCCTCGGCAGCCGTTGACGATCACATTGAACCCGGCGTCCTACGCCTTACGGACAAGTAGGGCATCAATGTGACGTGGGTCGCAGTCACCTCAGCGGCAGCATGGCACCGGCGTTCCGTGCCTGGCGCGTATAGCCGGAAGAAGGGGTTCTCGATCTCCCTACCCCGTTAAGCTCTGTCGATCTGTGCATGTCCTCCCGTCACGCCTCCCGGCCCCCCGCGGACGCGCAGCGGAACGCAGCGGCGTGCACCCTTCCCGACCCTACTGGCACTCGTCGAACACACAAGTGCCGCTGCTTCACTCGAAGTTCCGCGATCCTCACACTTCTCGTGCCTCCCTTACCGGTGTGTGCACCAGTTCGTACGCCTTCCGCAGGTCCCGGCCGACGTAGGAGTGGGTGGCCAGGTTCAGCAGCCGCGCGTCAGCGTTCACGGCCACCGAAACGGGCACCGAGGCGAACAGCTCCAGGTCGGACAGCGAGTCGCCGTAGGCAACACAGTCGGCCCGAGCGACACCGAACTCTTCACAGAGCCGGTTCGCGATCTCCACCTTCGCCGCCCCGGTGAGGATGCCCGCGGGATCCACCGGTGCGGAGAACGGCACGGCGGGGAACCGGGAGCCGTGAGCGGCGTGTGCGCCCCAGCCGAGGAGCCGCTCCACGAAGAACGAGGGCGAGAGGGAGATGACGGCGCAGTAGTCGCCGCGCGCCCGGATCTCGGACCAGGTCTCCTGGATACCCGTCAGCCAGGGCGCCCCGTCGAAAGCAGCCGCCACATGGGCCTCGGTGAGGTCTGTCCACAGCGTGCGCACCCGTACCGCGTACTGCGTCGAGTCGGTGTACCCCGCCACGAAATCCGCCTCGAGCGCGGCGATCTCGTGCTCCAGGCCCAGTTGCCGGGATATCTCCACGGGCGCCGCGGTGCCATACAGCAGGGTCCCGTCCAGGTCGAAGAGGTGAAGGCGCGCCATGTACGCCGAGGCTAGTACCCGGGGTTACTCCCGCTGTCAGACGCTGGGGCCCGCCTCCCCCGGCACGGTGTTTCACGTGAAACTACGCCGTCCCGCTCGCCGGGCCACCCTCGTCGTCCATGTTGCCGCCTCGGCCGGCTGGCTCGGGCTCACCCTCGGGCTCGTCGCCCTCGCCACGACCGCGCTCACCACCGCGTCCCACCCGACCGTCGAGGCCTCCGTTCGCGCGATGAAGGTCTTCACCGACTGGCTCGTCCTGCCCCTGGCGTTCCTCACCTTGCTGAGCGGCCTGCTGCTCTCGCTCGGGACGTCCTGGGGACTCGCGCGTCACCGCTGGGTCTACACGAAGTTCTGGCTGACGCTGGTGACGACCACCGCGTCCGTCTTCGCGCTGCGCCCGGGCATCGGCGAAGCCGTCGCCACCGTGTCCGCGGGCCGTCCGATCCCGAGTACGTCCGACCTCATCGCGGGTCCCCTCATCTCCCTCGGTGCCTACTTGTTCATGACGGCGGTCTCCGTCCTCAAGCCCTGGGGCCCGACCCGGCGCGGCCGTCGCCTGCGTACCGCTCAGCAGCGGGAGCAGAGGCGACTTGGCCAAAAGCGGCGTGCTTCTCCCCACAAAGAGGTGGACGCCGGGGCGATGCGTCAGACAGCCTGACCCGCGTGTCGACACCTTCCCTCTCCGCACTGCCCATCCGCAGGCTCACGCCCCGCGACCTCACCGCCTGCGCCGATCTGTCCGAGGACCGCGGCTGGCCCCGCGAGGAACACAAGTGGGGCCTGCTGCTCTCGGCCGGCACGGGCTACGGCATCGATGACCCCGACGGCGACGGCTTGGTCGCCGCGTGCGTCGTAACGCAGTACGGGGCGTACGAGAATCCAGGGCTCGCGGCGATCGGCATGGTGCTCGTCGCCGAACGGCACGCCCGCCAGGGCATCGGCCGCCGGCTGATGCGGTCCGTCGTCGAGGCGGCGGGGACCACTCCGCTCACCCTGCACGCGACGCCGAACGGCCGGCCCCTGTACGAGCAGCTCGGCTTCAAGACGACGGGCCGGGCCGAGATGGTCCTCGGCCGCTTCGACGCCGAGAGCGGTCAGGCCCAGACGCCGGGCATCACCACCCGCGCGGCGACCGCCGAGGACCTGCCCGTCCTGGTCCGCCTCGACACCGAGGTCTTCGGCCTGGACCGCACCCCGATCGTCACGCGCCTGCCCGCCTTCACCGACCAGCTCCGGGTCGCGGAGGCGGACGGCGAGATCATCGGCTACGCGGGGGCCTGGCCGAACATGGAGACCCATGTGGTCGGCCCGCTGATCGCCCGGGACACGGACACGGCCAAGGCGCTCATCGCCTCCCTGGGTGCCCGTACCGACCGCCCGCTGCGCACGGACATCGACGTACGCCACGAGGAGTTGCTCACGTGGGTCAAGGCGCGCGGCCTGGAGTCCGTCGCCTTCAACGCCGTGATGACGTACGGCGTCCCGGAGCTGCCCGGTGACTGGACGCGCCGGTTCGCACCGCTGACGGTGGCGGCGGGCTGAGGCGGCACGGGCCGGGGCCGCGCGGAGTCCGCGGACAGCGCGAAGCCCGCCTTCACCTGCCGTGATGCGTCCGGCGGGTGAAGGCGGGCTGTTGTCCTGCCGCGGTCCGGGGGCCTGCGCGCGCGGCGGGCCCGGGGGTCAGGCGAGGGCCTCCACCGCCGCGGTCGCGAAGCCGTGGTCCTGCTCCGGGGCGCCGCCGCCGACACCGACGGCACCGATGAGCCGGCCGTCACGGTGGACGGGTACGCCGCCCGCGATGAACAGCAGCGGCCGGTCGAGGGCCGTCGGCAGCGTATGGAAGAGGCCACCGGGCTGGACGGCGTCCACCAGGTCGGCGGTCGGGGCGTTGAGCTGGAGCGCGGTGTACGCCTTGCGGGTGCTGGTCTCGCCGGAGATCAGCACGGCCCGGTCGTCACGCCGGAAGGCCAGGAGGTGACCGCCGGCGTCGAGGACGGTGACGCTGACGGTGACCCCGGCGGCCTCGGCGGCACGGCGGGCTGCGGCCACGAGGGCCTCGGCGTCGGCGATGGTCAGCGGGGCGACGGCGGTGGGGGCGGGGGTGGTGCTCATGAGAGGTGTGTCTCCTTGGGGAGCGGTGTTTCAGTGGTGGACGGCCTGCGCGCGCTCGGCCACGGGGGTGGCACCCGCGATGACCGGGGAGGGCGCGGCGGACCGGCGTTCGAGGGCGGCCGACAGGACGGCCAGGACGAGGGCGGACCCGGCGAGCAGGGCACCGACCCAGTTCGGGGCGGTGTAGCCGAGGCCCGCGGAGATGACCACGCCGCCGAGCCAGGCCGACAGGGCGTTGCCGAGGTTGAAGGCGCCGATGTTGACGGCGGAGGCGAGCGTCGGGGCCCCTGAGGCCTGGTCGAGGACCCGCTTCTGCAGCGGCGGCACGGTCGCGAAGCCCAGGGCGCCGATGAGGACGATGGTCACCGCCGAGGCGACCTTGTTGTGCGCGGTGAGGGTGAAGACGGCGAGCACCAGGGCCAGGGCGCCGAGCGAGACGTACAGCATGGGCATCAGCGCGCGGTCGGCGAACCGGCCGCCGACCAGGTTGCCGCCGACCATGCCGAGGCCGAACAGGACGAGGAGCCACGTCACGGCGGAGTCGGAGTAGCCGGCGACCTCCGTCATCATCGGCGTGATGTAGGTGATGGCCGCGAAGACGCCGCCGAAGCCGAGGACGGTCATCGCCATGGCGAGCAGGACCTGCACGTTGCGGAAGGCTCCGACCTCGTCGCGCAGCCGTACGCCCTCGGGCTTGGGCAGGTCCGGCACGAGCTTGGCGACACCGGCGAGGCCGAGCACGCCCAGGGCGGCGACGATGACGAAGGTGACGCGCCAGCCGATGGCCTGGCCGACGAACGTACCGAGCGGCACACCGACCACGTTGGCCACGGTGAGGCCCGAGAACATGGTGGCGATGGCCCCGGCCTTCTTCTCGGGGGCGACCAGCTCGGCCGCGACGACGGAGCCGATGCCGAAGAAGGCCCCGTGGGCGAGCGAGGCGACGATGCGACCGGCGAGCATGACGCCGAACGCCGGTGCCACGGCCGAGAGCAGGTTGCCCGCGATGAACAGGCCCATCAGCAGCATGAGCATCCGCTTGCGCGTGATGCGGGTGCCGAGCGCGGTCATCAGCGGGGCGCCGAGGACGACGCCGAGGGCGTAGCCGGTCACGAGGAACCCGGCGGTGGGGATGGAGACGTCGAAGTCACCCGCGACCTCGGGAAGCAATCCCATGATCACGAATTCCGTGGTTCCGATTCCGAAGGCCCCGATCGCGAGGGCCAGAAGCGCGAGAGGCATGGAGGTATACCTTCCAAACGGTTGCGGGTGCGCTTAACGTTCGTCCACAATAATTGCAGACGCGGGATATTTGCAAGCGCTGGATATTGCAGTGGTGGACTATCCTGGACGCAGCAGCTCCGGGACGCAGGAAGACGGAGGAACAGGTATGACGGCGACCGACCCCGCACTCACCGCGCTCGCCCAGGGCTGGTGCGCGCTCTCCCTGCTCCACGGGAGGATCGAGTCCCATGTCGAGCGGGCCCTGCAGGCCAAGCACGGTCTGAGCGTGCGGGAGTACAGCCTTCTCGACGTCCTCAGCCGCCAGCACGACGGCGAAGGCGGGCACCTGCAGATGAAGCAGGTCGCCGACGCCGTCGTCCTCAGCCAGAGCGCCACCACGCGCCTGGTGACCCGCCTTGAGGAGCGCGGTCTGCTCTCGCGCTACCTGTGCCCGACCGACCGGCGCGGCATCTACACGAACGTCAGCGAAAGCGGCGCCAAGCTCCTCGCCGAGGCCCGGCCCACCAATGACGCCGCCCTGCGCGAGGCCCTGGACGAAGCCGCGAAGAACCCTGAGCTCGCCCCGCTGGTCCGGGCCGTGGAAGCGGTGCGCGCACCCGCGTAGGCCGTAGACCACCCCGGGCGGGCACGAGTCTCTCCACACCGTCCGGACAGAGGGCTCCCGTAGGCTGCGGCCATGGGAGATCTTGAAATACGCCCGGCCGTCGCCGACGACATCCCCGCGATCGTGGCCATGCTCGCGGACGATCCGCTGGGCGCGCACCGCGAGTCACCGGACGACCTCAGCCCGTACGGCCCCGCGTTCGAGCGGTTGGCCGAGGATCCGAACCAGCACCTGACCGTCGCCGTCCGCGAAGGCCGCGTGGTCGGCACGCTTCAGCTCACGGTCATCCCCGGGCTGTCCCGGAAGGGCGCCACACGCTCCATCATCGAAGCCGTACGGGTGCACGCCGACGAACGCGGCAGCGGCCTCGGCACCCAGCTCATCGAGTGGGCCGTCGAGGAATCACGGCGGCTCGGCTGCCAGTTGGTGCAGCTCACGTCGGATGCCAGCCGCACCGACGCGCACCGCTTCTACGAGCGCCTGGGCTTCACGGCATCCCACGTGGGCTTCAAGCGACAGCTCTGAAGCGGCTCGGCACCGGCTCGTACGGGCCCTGAGCCAAGGCCAGGCCGTTCTGCTCAACGTTTCACGTGAAACAGAACGGCCTGGCCCATGCCCTGCTCAGGCGAGGCCTCGCCAGCCCTCGGGGTCCACCCCGCCCGGCACCGGGGCGTTCTTGTCATACGGCTCGCGCGTGAAGACGAATGACCCGAGGTCCAGGTGGCTCACCGTGCCGTCGGCCCTACGGACGGCACGCAGCCGCTCCCCGGCGTAGTAGCCGTCGAGCCCTGTCCACGTCCCGTCCCCGTTCGGCCGGAAGCGTGAGCCACGGCCACCGCCCGCGAGGGGGCCCAGCCGGACCTCGCCCCCCGCCGCCAGACGCAGCGCCTGCACGCTCGTCCCCCAGTACCAAGGGCCGGCCAGCTCCAGCAGCGACGGGTCCACGTCGGGCAGAGGCCGCCACGGCTCCGGGATACGCGGCTCCGCCTCTGCCACGATCCGCACGAGCTCGGCCGCCACGGTGGCCACCGCCGGTCCCGAGGTGCAGTTGGCCAGGACGACCGTCGCGATGTCCTCCTCCTCACAGGTCCACAGACTGGCGAGGAAGCCGGGGAGCGAGCCGGTGTGGCCCACGAGCGCACCGCCGTCGTACCGCACCATGCCGAGGCCGAACCCGTACGTCTGCTCCGCGTCCCCGAACTCCGCGACGGCCGCGGGCATCTTCATCTCACGGACCGATTCCGCACCGAGCACACGGTCGTCACCTCGCATCAGGAACACGGCGAAGCGCGCCAGGTCCGCCGTCGTCGACCACAGTTGTCCGGCCGGGGCCATCAGTCCCAGATCCTCCATGGGCTCCGGCAGCAACACGTCGGCCCACGGGTGCACCGCCCAACCACCCGCGTGGGGAGCCACCGGCTGCCCGCTCGTACGGCGCAGGCCGAGCGGTTCCAGAACCTCCCGGCGCAGGACGTCCTCCCACGGGGCACCGCGCAGCGCCTCGATGAGCGAACCGAGCACCGTGTAACCCGGGTTCGAGTAGTGGAAGCGGCGCCCGGCCGGATGCTTGAGAGGCTCCTCGCCCAGTACGTCACGCAGCTCCGGCCGCAGTGACGCAGGGCTGCGCTCCCACCACTGTCCAGGCGTCTCGGCCGCGAGGCCGCCCCGGTGAGCGAGGAGGTCGGCGATCGTGATCTCGCCGACGCCGGTGCCCGGAAGGTGCTTTTCCAGCGGGTCGGACAGATCGAGGAGCCCCTCGTCGCGCAGGCGCATCACCAGGACGGCGGTGAACGTCTTGGTGATCGACCCGATGCGGTACTGCACGTTCTCGTCCGGCGCGTGGCCGTCGACGGACGTACGCGCGCCTGTCCACACCAGCTCACCCCCGCGGACGACGGCAGCGACCAGGGACGGGGCACGCCCTTCCGTCTGGGCGGTCGCGATCCGGTGCAGCAGGGCCCGGCGCGTGGAGGGGAGCAGCTCTTCATTCGTCATGGAGCAAGTTCATACGGGCGGAAGCACAGCGTCGAGTCAATTCCTGCTGTACACGGCTTCCTTCCTTCCATGCCACACGTCACAGGGCCGGTTCTCGCCACGGCTGCGCCATGTTTCACGTGAAACACTCCCAGCCTTCGTCATGCCCGGCCTCGAAGCGACCCCTCGTAGCCCTCTGCCTCAGGGCGAGTCCTCGTAACGGGTGACGAGCGCGGCGGCACGGTCCCGCAGGGCGGTACGCAGCGACTGCGGGGACAGCGCCTCCGCGTCCGTGCCGAGCTGCCACAGCGCCCATTCGGCATGTCGCGCGTCCTGGAAGGTCACCTCCAGCCGCAGCCGGCCGTCCGCGTCGGGCTCCTCCGCGCGCACGGCCAGCGCGGTGTCCAGCAGTTCCTCCCGCCGCTCCGGGGCCACCCGGAGCAGCACGGTGACGTGGTCGCCGCCGGAGAGGAACCGTGCGGAGCGTTCCCGCCAGATCCGGTCCAGGTCGACCCGGGACGGTCGCTGGGACTTCTCGGCGAGCTCTTCGGCGGCCAGCACCCGCGAGAGGCGGTAGGTGCGGTCCTCGCCGGACCTGCTCGCCAGCAAGTAGGCCCGATCGCGAACAGTGACCAGACCGATCGGGTCCACCGTGCGCCACCGCGCTGTCTGGCCGGTGGCCGCGTAGTGGATACGCAGCTTGTGCCCGGTGAGCACCGCGCGCCGGACCGTGATCATGGTGGCGTCGGGGACCTGCTCAGTGACCAGCCGCCGTGCCAGCAGGTCGGTCTCCGGTTCGACGAGGAAGCGCTGCGCCGCGTCGCTCGCGGTGGCCCGGTGGCGCTCGGGCAGCGCGTCGAGCACCTTGCGCATGGCCGACGTGAGCGCCGAGCCGAGGCCGAAGACCTGCTCACCGCGGCCCGATCCGGCCGTCAGCAGGGCGAGGGCCTCGTCGTGGTTCAGGCCGGTGAGCTCGGTACGGAAGCCGGGCGCCAACGCGAACCCGCCGTAGCGGCCGCGTTCGGCGTAGACCGGGACACCCGCCGCGGACAGTGCCTCGATGTCACGGAGCACGGTGCGGGTGGACACCTCCAGCTCGCGGGCCAGCGTGTCCGCGGTCAGCCGACCGCGCTGACGCAGCAGCAGCACCAGCGAGACCAAACGGTCGGCGCGCATGCGAAAACTCTAGCGATATACGTGACGGGAGATGTCACGTTTCGTTGCGAGGCTCGTCGCCACGACGTCGACGTCACGGGCCGCGGAGCCGGTGGCCGGCGTACTCCCTCTGAAGCGAACGGAGCTGGCGTGGCGATGAAACGAACAGCGGTCAACCCGGTGGCATGGTCGGCGGAGATGGGCTTCAACCAGGGCGAGCTCGTCTCCGGGCACACCCGGACCCTGTACACCTCGGGCCAGACGGCGATGGACGGCGACGGCAAGCCCCAGCACGACGGTGACATGGCGGCACAACTGGCGCTGAGTCTCGACAACCTGGCGGCCGTGCTGGACGAGGCCGACATGTCGCTCGCCCACCTCGTCCGGCTCAACGTCTACACGACCGACGTCGACCTGCTTTTCCAGCACTACGGCGTCCTGGCGGCCCGGTTGGGCGCCGCCGGAGTGGCACCGGCCACCACGATGCTCGGGGTGACGCGACTGGCGATCCCCGGTCAGATGGTCGAACTGGAGGGCACCGCCGTCGCGTGACGCGACCACGCCAGCACCGCCACACCGGGCCGCAGCACCGGCACCGGCTGGCACCGCCGCCACGACACCCCGGCCGGACGGCCGTACGGCGAGGGCGGCGGCGAGCAGATCACGTCTGCGCCATGTCCACGAACCGGGAGTAGTGGCCCTGGAAGGCGACCGTGATCGTGGCCGTCGGACCGTTACGGTGCTTGGCCACGATCAGATCCGCCTCGCCCGCGCGCGGCGACTCCTTCTCGTACGCGTCCTCGCGGTGCAGCAGGATCACCATGTCCGCGTCCTGCTCGATGGAGCCCGACTCACGCAGGTCGGACACCATCGGCTTCTTGTCCGTGCGCTGCTCGGGACCTCGGTTGAGCTGGGAGAGCGCGATGACCGGGATCTCCAGCTCCTTGGCCAGGAGCTTCAGGTTTCGCGACATGTCCGAGACCTCCTGCTGCCGGCTCTCGGCGCGCTTGGAACCGCCGGACTGCATGAGCTGGAGGTAGTCGATGACCACGAGCCGCAGGTCGTTGCGCTGCTTCAGGCGGCGGCACTTCGCCCGGATCTCCATCATCGACAGGTTCGGGGAGTCGTCGATGTACAGCGGGGCGGCCGACACCTCGGGCATGCGGCGAGCCAGCCGCGTCCAGTCCTCGTCCGTCATCGTGCCGGAGCGCATGTGGTGCAGGGCCACGCGCGCCTCGGCCGAGAGGAGGCGCATCGCGATCTCGTTGCGGCCCATCTCGAGCGAGAAGATGACGCTCGGCAGATTGTTCTTGATCGACGCGGCCCGGGCGAAGTCGAGGGCCAGCGTGGACTTACCCATGGCGGGACGGGCCGCGATGACGATCATCTGGCCGGGGTGCAGACCGTTGGTGAGGGAGTCGAAGTCCGTGAAACCCGTGGGCACACCGGTCATCTCGCCGCTGCGCGAGCCGATCGCCTCGATCTCGTCGAGGGCGCCCTCCATGATGTCGCCGAGGGGCAGGTAGTCCTCGCTGGTGCGCTGCTCGGTGACGGCGTAGATCTCGGCCTGGGCGCTGTTGACGATCTCGTCGACGTCGCCGTCCGCCGCGTATCCCATCTGCGTGATGCGCGTGCCCGCCTCGACCAGGCGGCGCAGGACCGCGCGCTCGTGCACGATCTCCGCGTAGTACTCGGCGTTGGCCGCAGTCGGCACCGTCTGGACCAGCGAGTGCAGATACGAGGGTCCGCCGACCTTGGTGATCTCGCCGCGCTTGGTGAGCTCGGCGGCGACCGTGATCGGGTCGGCGGGCTCGCCCTTGGCGTACAGGTCGAGGATCGCGGTGTAGATCGTCTCGTGGGCGGGGCGGTAGAAGTCGTGGCCCTTGAGCACCTCGACGACGTCCGCGATGGCGTCCTTCGACAGCAGCATGCCGCCGAGCACGGACTGCTCCGCGTCCAGGTCCTGCGGCGGTACGCGCTCGAAGGAGGGGCCGCCGCCGTCCCAGCCGCGCTCGTGCTGCTCCTCGCGGCCGCGGTCGCCGTCACGGCGCGGGCGGGACACGGGCAGCCGATCCCCCGGTCCGCTGTCGGCCCACGGGTCGTCCAAGGGCTCGGAGATGCTCACCGGGCCGCCTCCTCCCGTCCGCCGCGCGGACCTCGCCGTGCCCTCTTTCCTAAGGCACGACACTGACAAATAAGGGGGCCCGGCTCCGGTTCTGACGCGTCGGATTTGCGTGGTTTCCGTGGTGGCAGGACGAGGCGGGCGCCGCACAACGGTAGGCCCGCGGGCACCGTCAGCCAATCTGGTTATCCACAGGCGGTGTGGATGAACGGCCCGATGCTGTGGAGAACCCCGGGAAACCTGTGCACGGCCCGGTGGACAGGCCTGTGAACAAGCCCTCAAGGCACTTTTCGTGCCCGCTCTGACCTGCGGGTTTCCCGTCCACCGGCTGTGCAGAAGAAAAACTTCCCCAGTCGGCCCAAGAACCTGTCGAACGACGCCCGATCCGCCGCCCGGCCCCAGACGAAGTAAGGGTCCTAGGGCAATTGCATCTCTTACCTGTGGAAGATTAGATTGGTGCTCATGACACAGGCTCCCGCGGCACCCGAGGCCGTCCGGCGACGACACGACCGAGAGATCGTCGCACTCGCCGTCCCCGCCTTCGGCGCCCTCGTGGCCGAACCCCTCTTCGTCATGGCCGACAGCGCCATCGTCGGCCACCTCGGCACCGCACAGCTCGCCGGTCTCGGCATCGCCTCGGCCCTTCTGACAACCGCCGTCAGCGTCTTCGTCTTCCTCGCGTACGCCACCACGGCCGCCGTGGCCCGCCGTGTCGGCGCCGGCGACCTTCCCGCCGCCATCCGGCAGGGCATGGACGGGATCTGGCTCGCGCTGCTGCTCGGCGCTGCCGTCATCGCCGCCGCCCTGCCCACCGCCCCCGCGCTCGTGGACCTCTTCGGCGCCTCGGACGCGGCCGCACCGCAGGCGGTCACCTACCTGAGGATCTCCGTCCTCGGCATCCCCGCGATGCTCGTCGTCCTCGCCGCCACCGGTGTGCTGCGCGGCCTCCAGGACACCAAGACCCCGCTGTACGTCGCGGTGGGCGGCTTCATCGCCAACGGCCTGCTCAACGTGCTCCTCGTCTACGGATTCGACCTCGGCATCGCCGGTTCCGCCTGGGGCACCGTCCTCGCCCAGTGCGCCATGGCCGTCGTCTATCTCACCGTGGTCGTGCGCGGAGCCCGGCGCCACGGCGCTTCCCTGCGCCCGGACGTCGCCGGGATCCGAGCCTGCGCGCAGGCGGGCGTTCCGCTTCTGGCACGCACGCTCTCCCTCAAGGCGATCACCATCATCGCCACCGCCGTGGCCGCCCGGCTCGGCGACGCCGACATAGCGGCACACCAGATCGTGCTGTCCCTGTGGAGTCTGCTGTCGTTCGCCCTCGACGCCATCGCGATCGCCGGGCAGGCCATCATCGGCCGCTACCTGGGAGCCGACGATCCACAGGGTGCCCGCGACGCCTGCCGCCGCATGGTCCAGTGGGGATTCGTCTCGGGCATCGTCCTCGGGCTGCTGGTCGTCGCGGCCCGGCCGGTGTTCGTCCCGCTCTTCACCAGCGACGCCACCGTCCAGGACGCGGCGCTGCCCGCCCTGATCGTGATAGCCCTCGCCCAGCCGATCTGCGGCATCGTCTACGTACTGGACGGCGTCCTGATGGGCGCGGGGGACGGACCGTACCTGGCCTGGGCGATGCTCGTCACCCTCGCGGTCTTCGCACCCGCCGCCCTGCTCGTTCCCACGCTCGGCGGTGCGCTGACCGCCCTGTGGGTGGCCATGACGCTCATGATGACCGTGCGCCTGATCACCCTGTGGCTGCGCTCCCGCTCGGGCCGCTGGATCGTCACGGGAGCCACACGCTGAGGCAGGCACTGTTCCTGATGTTTCACGTGAAACAGGCCCCCGGCCCGAGAACACCCCCACCGAAGCGAGCAGAGCACAACCAAGCCGAGCAGCACACAGCGAGGCGGCCCCTGCACAGCAAGCAGGCTCCCGCACGGCGGAAGGGCCCGCTGTACGGCAGCTGCACGGCAAAGGGGCCGCACCCAGCGGGTGCGGCCCCTTCACACGGTCCTGCGAACGCAGCGCTTAGGCAGCGACGACCTCGACGTTGACCTTCGCGGCAACCTCGGGGTGCAGACGCACGGACGTCGCGTGGGCGCCCAGCGTCTTGATCGGCGCGCCCAGCTCGACACGGCGCTTGTCGACCTTCGGGCCACCGGCGGCCTGGATCGCCGAAGCGATGTCAGCCGGGGTGACGGAACCGAAGAGACGACCGGCGTCGCCGGAGCGGACGGCCAGGCGGACCTTGACGCCCTCGAGCTGGGCCTTGATCTCGTTGGCCTGCTCGATGGTCGCGATCTCGTGGATCTTGCGAGCACGACGGATCTGCTCGACGTCCTTCTCGCCACCCTTGGTCCAACGGATCGCGAAGTTCCGCGGGATCAGGTAGTTGCGAGCGTAACCGTCCTTGACGTCCACGACGTCGCCGGCGCCACCGAGGCCGGAGACCTCGTGGGTGAGGATGATCTTCATCTGTCGGTCACCCTTCCCTTAGCGCGCGGTGGACGTGTAGGGCAGCAGCGCCATCTCACGGCTGTTCTTCACAGCCGTGGCGACGTCACGCTGGTGCTGGGTGCAGTTGCCGGTCACGCGGCGGGCACGGATCTTGCCGCGGTCGGAAATGAACTTCCGCAGCATGTTCGTGTCCTTGTAGTCCACGTACGTGACCTTGTCCTTGCAGAAAGCGCAGACCTTCTTCTTCGGCTTGCGCACAGGCGGCTTCGCCATGGTGATTCTCCTGTGTGATCAAGAAGTGGGGGTACGACCCGCCTTCTCGCTCCCGTGGCCGTGGATGGCCCGGGCTTAGAAGGGGGGTTCGTCCGAGTAGCCGCCGCCGGAGCCGCCGGAGCTTCCGCCCCAGCCGCCGCCACCGCCGCCGCCCTGCTGGCCGCCGCCGGCCGGCGCGCCGGTCGCCCACGGGTCGTCGGCGGGAGCACCGCCGCCGCCCTGCTGGCCACCGCCGGAGCCACCGCCCCAGCCGCCGCCCTGCTGGCCGCCGCCACCGCCGCCGTATCCACCCTGGCCACCGCGGCCCGAGGTCTTGGTGACCTTGGCCGTGGCGCTCTTCAGGCTGGCACCGACCTCTTCGACGTCGAGCTCGTAGACCGTGCGCTTGATGCCCTCACGGTCCTCGTAGGACCGCTGCTTCAGCCGGCCCTGCACGATGACGCGCATGCCTCGCTGGAGCGACTCGGCGACGTTCTCCGCCGCCTGACGCCAGACCGAGCAGGTCAGGAACAGGCTGTCGCCGTCCTTCCACTCGTTGGTCTGCCGGTCGAAGGTGCGGGGGGTGGACGCGACGCGGAACTTCGCGACCGCCGCACCGGACGGGGTGAAGCGCAGCTCGGGGTCGTCGACAAGATTGCCGACGACCGTGATGACGGTCTCGCCTGCCATTGGGGGAACCTCTCGGCGGGTTTGCTGCTGGCTGCTGGTGCTGCTACTCGGATCCCGAGTGCCGCCGAGCCCGAGGGCTCAGCGGATCTGAGCCGGGGCTCAGTGGGTCTCGGGACGGAGGACCTTGGTCCGGAGGACCGACTCGTTCAGGTTCATCTGGCGGTCGAGCTCCTTGACGACCGCAGGCTCGGCCTGCAGGTCGATGACCGAGTAGATGCCCTCGGGCTTCTTCTTGATCTCGTACGAGAGACGACGACGGCCCCAGGTGTCGACCTTCTCGACCTTTCCGTTGCCCTCACGGACGACGGAGAGGAAGTTCTCGATCAGCGGGGAGACAGCGCGCTCCTCGAGATCGGGGTCGAGGATGACCATCACCTCGTAGTGACGCATGTGGAACCCACCTCCTTTGGACTCGGCGGCCACGGTCGTTCCGTGGCAGGAGGGTCGTGATGCGTACGCAACGGTATCGGCCGCCACTGACAATCGCGTCCTCCGAGCGGACGTCAGCGGACTTCCGAGAGGGGGAGGCGTGTCCTGTGGCCGAACCAGTCGGGGACTGGCCTGGGCAGACACCGGTGCAGACGGTACAGAGTACCCGCACAGAGGCTTCCGGTTGAAATCCGGCGGCGGAGGGGGAGAATCTGTACACATCGGGTGTGTAGGGCGCTACGATGCGCTGCTCTCCGCAGGAGGTGCCTCCATGGCACAGACAATGCGACGTGACGCCGCCGGTTCCCTCTTCGCCACCGACGGCAAACCTCATCCGCTCCAGGACACACTGCTCGGCGTGACGCTGGTGCTCGGCGCCATCGCCTTCGTGACCGCGATGTTCCACCACCTCCACCTGCTGAGTTCCTGGACCGGCCTGGTGGGGATCTGCACCGGCGCGTACGGACAGTTCATCTCAGTGACGACGCGGGAGCGCTTCTTCCTGATCGTCGGTCTCGGCGCCAGCGCGGTCGGCTTCCTCCTGGGCATGGCACACGGCGGCCTCTTCGGCGGCCTCTGGTGACCGGCGGCGGCCCCGGCTGACCGCGGCCGGGCCGCGCGGCACGACCCGGACCGGCGGCTGACCGGTCCGCACCACCCCTGGTCGGGCACCGGCCAGGGGCGAAGGTGCGACAGGCCCAGACGACGCGCTCGCAGGGCGCAGTAGGCTTCGGCGCTAGAGCCGGAGCCCCTGTACCCATGGGGACACACCAGCCCGAGGAGCGCCGCGAATGAGCCTGACCCTGAGGACCATCAGCCGAGAGCAACATCTGGCGTACATCCAGAGCCTGCCGTCGGCGAGCCATTGCCAGGTCCCCGCATGGGCAGACGTGAAGAGTGAGTGGCGTTCGGAGAACCTCGGCTGGTTCGACGACCGGACCGGTCACCTGGTGGGCGTGGGCCTGGTGCTCTACCGCCAACTGCCCAAGGTCAAGCGCTATCTCGCGTACCTCCCCGAGGGCCCGGTCATCAACTGGTACGCCCCGAACCTGGACGACTGGCTCCAGCCGATGCTCGCGCACCTGAAGAAGCAGGGCGCCTTCTCGGTGAAGATGGGCCCGCCGGTCGTCATCCGCCGCTGGAACGCCCCCGCGATCAAGGCGGGCATCCAGAACCCGGACGTGAAGCGGCTGCGCGACATCGAGCCCACGACCATCGAGCCGCGCGCCTTCGAGGTCTCCGACAAGCTGCGCCGCATGGGCTGGCAGCAGGGCGAGGACGGCGGCGCCGGCTTCGGTGACGTCCAGCCCCGCTACGTGTTCCAGGTCCCGCTGGCCAACCGCTCGCTGGACGAGGTCCTCAAGAACTTCAACCAGCTCTGGCGCCGCAACATCAAGAAGGCGGAGAAGGCCGGCGTCGAGGTCGTCCAGGGCGGCTACAACGACCTGCCCGAGTGGCAGCGGCTGTACGAGATCACGGCGATCCGCGACAAGTTCCGGCCGCGGCCGCTGAGCTACTTCCAGCAGCAGTGGCGGGCCCTCAACTCCGAGGACCCCAACCGCATGCGGCTCTACTTCGCGCGCCACAACGGCGTGAACCTTTCGGCGGCGACGATGCTCGTCGTGGGCGGGCACGTCTGGTACTCCTACGGGGCGTCCGACAACATCGGCCGCGAGGTCCGGCCCTCGAACGCGATGCAGTGGCGGATGCTGCGCGACGCCTACGCGCTCGGCGCCACTGTCTACGACCTGCGCGGCATCTCCGACTCGCTGGACGAGACCGACCACCTCTTCGGCCTGATCCAGTTCAAGGTCGGCACCGGTGGCGAGGCCGTCGAGTACGTCGGTGAGTGGGACTTCCCGCTGAACAAGCTGTTGCACAAGGCGCTCGACATCTACATGTCGCGTCGCTGAGCACGCAGTTCCTGTCTCAATTCCTTCCATACCTCTGTTACACCGCTGTCACGAGAAAGGTTCCGGGACCAGCCATGGCGCTCACGCTCTATGTCGACACCGCGCGCTGGCGGGCACACCAGAAGCACGTGCTTGACCAGTTCCCAGGCATCGTCCCGGTCTGCAAGGGCAACGGCTACGGCTTCGGTCACGAGCGCCTGGCGGAGGAGGTCACGCGGTTCGGCGCGGACATCCTCGCCGTGGGCACGACGTACGAGGCCGCTCGGATCAAGGACTGGTTCAGCGGCGACCTGCTGGTCCTCACGCCGTTCCGGCGGGGTGAGGAGCCCGTACCGCTGCCCGACCGGGTCATCCGCTCCGTGTCGTCGCTGGACGGCGTGCACGGGCTCGTGGGCGCCCGTGTCGTCATCGAGGTCATGTCCTCCATGAAGCGGCACGGCGTCAGCGAGCAGGACCTGCCGCACCTGCACGCCGCGATCGAGGACGTGCGCCTGGAGGGCTTCGCGATCCACCTGCCCCTCGACCGTCCCGACGGCTCGGACGCCGTCGACGAGGTCGTCGCGTGGATGGACCGCCTGCGCGCGGCGCGCCTGCCGCTGCACACCATGTTCGTCAGCCACCTCAAGGCGGACGAGTTGGCCCGGCTGCAGCAGCAGTTCCCGCAGACCCGCTTCCGCGCGCGGATCGGCACGCACCTGTGGCTGGGCGACCACCACGCGACCGAGTACCGGGGCGCCATCCTGGACGTCACGCGCGTCGCGAAGGGGGACCGCTTCGGCTACCGCCAGCAGAAGACGGCGTCCGACGGCTGGCTGGTCGTCGTCGCGGGCGGCACCTCGCACGGCGTCGGCCTGGAGGCGCCGAAGGCGCTGCACGGCATGATGCCGCGCGCCAAGGGCGTCGCCCGTGCGGGCCTCGCGACGGTCAACCGCAACCTGTCGCCGTTCGTCTGGGGCGCCAAGCAGCGCTGGTTCGCCGAGCCGCCGCACATGCAGGTGTCGATCCTCTTCGTGCCGTCGGACGCGCCGGAGCCGCACGTGGGTGAGGAACTGGTGGCGCACCTGCGCCACACCACCACGCAGTTCGACCGCATCGTCGACTACTGAGCACAGGCGCCATTTGTGCCGAAGGGCCGGACGCGAGACCCCTCGCATCCGGCCCTTCGCCGTTCCCTGCCGCCTTCGGCACCCAGGCCCCACGGCGCGCCGCCTCCGCAGCGCACCGACCCAGGGCCGTGTTCGCTCAGGGCGAACGGTCGTCCGAGGACCCCCACTTCACATACGCCCCTCCGTGGTCAGGTGCCCCGTACCGCGAGGAGTCCGCGGCGGGGCCGAGGACGAACACGTCCGGTGCCCCGTCGAGAACCCCGCCCCCGGGGTCGTCCTCCCCGGTCCGCCGCACCACGTCCCGCTCCGGCATGAGGATGTCCCGTACGACGACAGCGCACAGGTACAGCGTCCCCAGCAGATGGACGGCGATGGCCACCTGGTAGCCCTCGGTCGGCAGGCCCCTGTGGGCGTCGCCGCTCGTCGTGTACGCGAGGTACAGCCAGATGCCCAGGAAGTACGCGACTTCACACGCCTGCCAGACGAGGAAGTCACGCCAGCGCGGCCGGGCCAGCGCGGCCAGCGGCACGAGCCACAGCACGTACTGCGGCGAGTAGACCTTGTTGGTGAGGATGAAGGCGGCGACGACCAGGAACGCGAGCTGGGCGAAGCGTGGGCGCCGGGGCGCGGTGAAGGCGAGCGCGGCGACGCCGAGGCAGGCGAGCAGCATGAGGGCCATCGCCAGCTTGTTCACGGTGTCCGTGGTCGGCGGGTCGTCCATGCGCTGGGCCAGGATGAGCCAGAACGAGCCGAAGTCGACGCCCCGCTCCCGGCTGAAGCTGTAGAACTTCGCCCAGCCGTCCGGTGCGAGCAGCATCACCGGCAGGTTCACCACCAGCCAGGCCGCGGCCGTACTGGCGAACGCGGCCACGGCCTCCCGCCATCTGCCCGCCCGCCAGCACAGCACGAGGAGCGGTCCGAGGAGCAGGACGGGGTAGAGCTTGGCGGCCGTCGCCAGCCCCAGGAGGAGGCCGAAGGCCACCGCCCGTCCGCGCGACCACATCAGCATCGCGGCGGCCGTGAGGGCGACGGCGAACAGGTCCCAGTTGATGGTGGCCGTCAGGGCGAAGGCGGGGGCCAGGGCGACCAGCAGGGCGTCCCAGGGACGGCGCCGGTGGATGCGCGACACGCAGACGGCGATGACGGCCGTGCAGACCATCAGCATCCCCGCGTTGACCATCCAGTAGACCTTCTCCTGGTGCTGGAGGCTGCCGCTGCCCGGCGTCAGCCAGGCGGCCACCTCCATGAAGAGCCCCGTCAGCACCGGGTACTCCAGGTACCGCATGTCGCCGGGCAGCTTGTCGAAGTACGGCACGAGTCCGTCGGCGAAGCCGCGGCCCTGGTAGAGGTGGGGGATGTCGGAGTAGCACGCGTGGGTGTACTGCGAGCTCGCGCCGACGAACCAGGCGCCATTGTAGCAGGGCGCCTTCTGCACCATGCCGAGGGCGAACATGCCGAGGGCGACCAGGGCGATGACACGCACGGGCGTCCACCAGGTCGTCAGGAGGAGCGCTCTGCGGCCGACGGGCCCGCCGATCAGCTCGCTGCCGGCGGCGGCGACCTCGTCCTGCTGGGACGGGAGCGCGGGCTGCGGCTCACGCTCACTCGCGGAGGGGTGAGCGCGTGTGGGGGGCGTCTTCTCTGCGCTGGGCATGGCGCACATCCTGCCGTACGGACCCTGCCGGACTCAGGAACCGGACGGCGTCGCGGCCCCGTGGGCAGCCTCCCTCGGGAAGCGGCCCCGCAGCTCTCTGGGCGGCCGAAGTCCCTGCCCAGTCCGTAGACAGCCCGGCAGCCCCGCGGACACGGCTACAGAGCCGCCTGGAGGCTCAGACACGGGCAAGGCCGCCGCACCCGTCAGGTGCGGCGGCCTTGTTTCACGTGAAACACACGCGGACGGCGTCAGTCGTCTTCTCCACCGGTTGGCCCGGCGAAGATGCCTCCCCCGTTGTCGTTGTGCCCGTTGCCACCGTTGTTGTTGCCGTTTCCGTTGCCACCGTTGGCATCACCCGCGGGTGGTGATGTCTCACCGCCCGGTTCACCGATGGCGCCACCGTTGTCGTTCCCGCCGTCCGTGACGCCGCCGTCGTCGTCCCCACAGCCGGGGTCCGACTCCTTGCAGGTCTCGGTCGGGTCGGGGGAGTCCGACGGGGTGGGCGTCTTGGAGGGGCTCTTCGTGGGGGTGGGCGTCGTCGGAGTCGTGCTCGGCTCCGGCTCCTCCTCCGTCTGCGTCGGCTTGGGGATGACGGGCTGGCCGACGATCTTGCCGATGGGCTCAGGCGTCGGGAACGTCAGCACGGGCTCACCCTTGAGCGCCTGGGACATGTAGTCGTGCCAGATCTCCGCGGGGAACGACGCACCGTGGATCTTCTGCTGCCCGCCCGTGCCGAACATCTCCAGGAACTGGCGCTTCTTGTTGGACTCGTCGTCGTCCATCCGGTACATGCTGATCGCCGTGGACAACTGCGGGGTGTAGCCGACGAACCAGGCGGACTTGTTGCCGTCGGTCGTACCGGTCTTGCCCGCCACCTGGCGGCCCGGCAGCCGTGCCGACTTGCCCGTGCCCTCGTCCACCACGGTCCGCAGGACGTCCGTGACGTTGTTCGCGACCTCGGGGGAGAAGGCGGCCTTGGTCTTGGTGGGGTGCCGGTAGACCGTGTCGCCCTTCTCCTCGATCTCCGTCACCGAGAACGGGTCGTTCTGCTTGCCGCTGGCCGCGAAGGTGGCGTAGGCGCCCGCCATGCGGATGGCGCTCGGCGAGGAGGTGCCGAGGGAGAACGACGGGTACGTGGCGCCTGCCATGGAGTTGTCGTCCTTGAGGCCCGCGTCTATGGCGGCGGCCTTCACCTTGTCGAGCCCGACGTCCATGCCGAGCTGGACGTAGGCCGAGTTGACCGACTCCCGCATCGCCTCCCGCAGGTCGATCCGGTAGGAGGGCGGGTTGTAGGACTGCTGGCCGTCGTTGGCCTGCAGCCACTCCTTGCCGTCCTTGTCGGTCCAGACCGTGCCGTCGTAGTTCTTGATCTTGAGTTTGTTCTTGCCGCTGTACAGGCTCTTCGGGTTGATGATGATGCGCTGGGCGTCGCTCTGCTCCGCCGGGCCGGTCTTGTCGCGGATGCCGTTCTTGAAGGCCGCCGCCAGCACGAAGGGCTTGTACGTGGAGCCGACCTGGGCACCGGTCGTGTCGGCGTTGTTGGTGAAGTGCTTGGTGGCGTCCTCACCGCCGTAGATCGCCTCGATCGCGCCGGTCTTCGGATTCACCGAGGCACCGCCGAACTGGACGTGGGTGTCCTTCTCGGGGCGCAGCTTGGGCTTGATGTTCTCCTTGCGGACCTTCTGCACGGCCTTCTCGAGCTTCGCGACCTTCTTCTTGTCGAAGGTCGTGTGGATCTCGTAGCCGCCCTGCTCCAGCTGCTGGCTGGTGATGTTGGTGTTGTTGATGACGTACGCCTTGGCGAGCGAGACGAGGTAACCGATCTGACCGCTCAGCTTGACGTTCGAACGGGGGTTCTCCAGCTTCGGGAACTCGGTGTACTTCTCCCGTTCGGACGCCTCCATACGGCCGTCCTTGACCTCCTCGTCGAGGATCCACGCCCAGCGCTTCTTGGCCCGCTCCGTGTTTGCCTTCTGGTTCGCCGCGGGGTCGATCTCCGGGTAGCCCGCCGGGTCGTAGTACGTGGCGCCCTTGAGCACCGTCGCGAGCAGGGCGCACTGGCTGGGGTCCAGGTCCTGGGCGTCCTTGCCGAAGTAGGCGCGCGCGGCGGCCTGGATGCCGTAGGCGTTGCGACCGTAGTAGGCGGTGTTGAGGTACCCCGCCATGATGTCTTCCTTGGGGACGGTCCGGCCGACCTTTATGGAGATGAAGAGCTCTTTGAACTTCCGGCTGAACGTCTGCGACTGGTCGTCCAGGCGGGCGTTCTTCACGTACTGCTGCGTGATGGTCGAGCCGCCCTGGGTCTGACCGCCCTTGGCCATGTTGACCATGGCACGGGCGATGCCCATCGGGTCGACGCCCTTGTCCTTCTCGAACGTCTTGTTCTCCGCCGAGATGACGGCGTTGCGCATCGCCTCGGGGATGTCCTCGTACTTGATGATCTGGCGGTTGGTCTCACCGCCGGTCGCGACCATCTGCGAGCCGTCGGCCCAGTAGTAGACGTTGTTCTGGGCCTTGGCCGCGTCGGCGACGTTCGGCACCTCCACGAGGGCGTACGCGATGCCCGCGACCGCCAGGAGGCTGCCGAAGAAGCCGATGACCAGGCTGGTGACCAGCCGCCACGACGGGATCCAGCGCCGCGCTCCGCTCCGGCCCGCGCGCGGGTAGTCGATGAAGCGCTTCTTGGCCGGGTGGGCGCGCCCTCGGCCGCGTCCCCCGCCGCCGTCCACCGGTGGCCGGCGCCGACCACCGCCCACGGACCCGTTGCGGGCGGCGCGCCTGGCCTCGGCACGACCCCCGTAGGGCCGCCCGCCACCCTCGGACGCCCCGGCCCCGTACGGCGCGGGCGCGTGCGGCGAGGACGGCGATCCAGTGGCGTCACGTGGTGCTGCGCGGCGGCCGGACGGCGTGCCGGACGCACCTCGCCTGGCCGCTGCACGTCCGCCACCCTGCGGCGGTTTGCGACGGTGCTCGCTCATCGAACGATTACTCCTCGGGCAGGCGCGGTGGTCCGCACCTGGAAACGGCAGCTGGTTTCCGGTCCCCCCGATGCGCGGAAGAGTTCATTCCGGAACTCGCCCGCACGGCACCGGGGACGGTGACGCCACCCCGCGTCACGTGGTTCCCGGCGGTATGCATGGCGCACAGACTACGCACCGTCAAAACCCTCTTAGGACCGAAGTTCACCCCAAATCAGGCAAGTTACATCCTACGAATCGGTGATGTGACGCCGTTCACCGTTCCCCCTCTTGTCGCAGCAGGCACGCCGTCCTATCGTCGTGATGTATCGAGTCGATACATCAGCTCGGCATAAGGGCCGCGGCAGGCAGACCAGGACAGACGGGAGGAGACCATGAGCAGGCGCTCCGGCATCCTCGAGTTCGCGGTCCTCGGCTTGCTCCGCGAGTCCCCGATGCACGGCTATGAGCTGCGCAAACGGCTCAACACATCGCTGGGTGTGTTCCGCGCCTTCAGCTACGGGTCGCTGTACCCCTGCCTGAAGACCCTGGTCGCCAACGGCTGGTTGATCGAGGAGACGGGCACGGCCTCCGCGGAGGCCATGACTCCGCTCTCCGGACGCCGCGCCAAGATCGTCTACCGGCTGACCGCGGAAGGTAAGGAACACTTCGAGGAACTGCTCTCGCAGACCGGCCCCGACGCGTACGAGGACGAGCACTTCGCCGCCCGCTTCGCCTTCTTCGGGCAGACCTCGCGGGACGTGCGGATGCGGGTGCTCGAAGGGCGCCGCAGCCGCCTGGAGGAACGCCTCGAGAAGATGCGCGCCTCCCTGGCCCGCACCAGGGAGCGCCTCGACGACTACACCCTTGAGCTGCAGCGCCACGGGATGGAGTCCGTGGAGCGCGAAGTGCGCTGGCTGAACGAGCTCATCGAGAGCGAGCGCGCGGGGCGCGACCAGCGGTCCGGCCCCGCGAGCTCCGCACAGCAGAACAGCACATCTGGGGAGTCGGACGTCCTGCCCCGGCGGCGGGGGGACAACCCGCCGCCGGATACGTCCGACGACACCGCCAAGTGACGCCCCGCACTCCGCGGGGTGTCATCCGGAATACCGAGATCACACAGGGAGCAACCGGAATGGGTTCGGTTCGCGTAGCCATCGTCGGCGTGGGCAACTGCGCCGCCTCGCTGGTCCAGGGCGTCGAGTACTACAAGGACGCCGACCCGGACACCAAGGTCCCGGGCCTGATGCACGTCCAGTTCGGCGACTACCACGTCAAGGACGTCGAGTTCGTGGCCGCCTTCGACGTCGACGCGAAGAAGGTCGGTCTCGACCTCGCGGACGCCATCGGTGCCAGCGAGAACAACACCATCAAGATCTGCGACGTGCCCCACACGGGCGTGCAGGTCCAGCGCGGCCACACCCTCGACGGTCTCGGCAAGTACTACCGCGAGACCATCGAGGAGTCCGCCGAGGCCCCCGTCGACGTCGTCCAGGTCCTCAAGGACAAGCAGGTCGACGTCCTCGTCTGCTACCTGCCCGTCGGTTCCGAGGACGCGGCGAAGTTCTACGCCCAGTGCGCCATCGACGCCAAGGTCGCCTTCGTCAACGCCCTCCCGGTCTTCATCGCCGGCACCAAGGAGTGGGCGGACAAGTTCACCGAGGCCGGCGTCCCGATCGTCGGTGACGACATCAAGTCGCAGGTCGGCGCCACCATCACGCACCGCGTCATGGCGAAGCTGTTCGAGGACCGCGGTGTCCGCCTCGAGCGCACGATGCAGCTCAACGTCGGCGGCAACATGGACTTCAAGAACATGCTGGAGCGCGACCGCCTCGAGTCGAAGAAGGTCTCGAAGACGCAGGCCGTCACCTCGCAGATCCCCGACCGCGAGCTGGGCGAGAAGAACGTCCACATCGGCCCGTCGGACTACGTCGCGTGGCTCGACGACCGCAAGTGGGCGTACGTCCGCCTCGAGGGCCGCGCCTTCGGCGACGTCCCGCTGAACCTGGAGTACAAGCTCGAGGTCTGGGACTCCCCGAACTCGGCCGGTGTCATCATCGACGCCCTGCGCGCCGCGAAGATCGCCAAGGACCGCGGCATCGGCGGCCCGATCCTGTCGGCGTCCTCGTACTTCATGAAGTCCCCGCCGGTCCAGTACTTCGACGACGAGGCCTTTGACAACGTCGAGAAGTTCATCAAGGGCGAGGTCGAGCGCTGAGCGCACCCACCCCGCGGTGAGTAGGGGTCCCCGGACGAACGCGTCCGGGGACCCTCGCCGTATGTGAGGCTGTCCCCCATGGCTGTCGTCGGTGACCTGCGCGTTCTGCTGCGCTTCCGCGACTTCCGGCGGCTGCTGGCCGTGCGGTTGCTGTCTCAGGGGGCGGACGGCGTCTACCAGGTCGCGCTCGCCACGTACGTGGTCTTCTCGCCGGAGAAGCAGACCTCGCCCGCGGCGATCGCGTCGGCGATGGCGGTGCTGCTGCTCCCGTACTCGCTCGTCGGCCCCTTCGCCGGCGTGCTGCTCGACCGCTGGCGGCGGCGCCAGGTCCTCGTCCACGGCAACGTGCTGCGGGCCGCGCTGGCATCCCTGACGGCCGTCCTGATGTTCAGCGGCGCGCCGGACTGGCTCTTCTACGCCTCCGCGCTGTGCGTCACCGCCGTCAACCGCTTCGTGCTCGCGGGGCTCTCCGCGGCCCTGCCGCGCGTCGTCGACACCGATCGCCTCGTCATGGCCAACGCGCTGTCGCCGACCGCCGGGACGCTGGCGGCGACCGCGGGCGGCGGCCTCGCCTTCGTCGTCCGCGTCGTCGTGGCCGACTCGGACGCGGCCGTCGTCCTCCTCGGCGCCGCGCTGTACCTGTGCTCCGCGCTCGCCGCCCTGCGCATGGCCCGCGGACTGCTCGGGCCCGACAGGGAGCTGGTGCGCCCCCGTCTCGCGGCAGCGCTCGCGGGCACCGCGCGCGGCCTGCTCGCGGGGGTACGCCATCTCGCGGCCCGGCGCCCCGCCGCCCACGCCCTGGTGTCGATGACCCTGATGCGGTTCTGCTTCGGCGCCCTGACGGTGATGGTGCTGATGCTGTGCCGGTACGCGTGGTCGTCGGGGGAGCCGGGCGGGGCCGACGGGCTCGCGCTGCTCGGGGTCGCCGTCGGGGCCTCCGGCACCGGCTTCTTCGTCGCCGCCGCGGTGACGCCGTGGGCGGTCGGCCGCTTCGGCGCCCGCGGCTGGATGGCGGTCTGCGCGGCCGCCGCCGCGGTGCTCGGCCCCGTCCTCCTGCTGCCGTTCGCTCCGGTCCCGGTTCTCGTGGCCGCCTTCGTCATCGGGTTCACCACTCAGGGCGCGAAGATCGCCACGGACACGGTCGTGCAGTCGACTGCCGACGACGGCTTCCGCGGCCGGATCTTCTCCCTGTACGACGTGTTGTTCAATGTCGCCTTTGTCGGAGCGGCGGGCGTGGCGGCCCTCATGCTGCCCCCGGACGGTGAATCGACCGCCCTGGTTGCGTCCGTGGCCTTGGTCTACGCAGCGGTTGCTACCGCTATGGTCAGATTTGAGGCCCAGTAAGTGTCACATCAATGCCACAGAGGCCCGCTGAGCTACGTCGCGCGCGCAGGAGCCGGATAGCTTACGGAGGTCTTTTCGCGCCATCGCGCTTCCGTCTCAGCGTCATGCTTCTTCTAGGGGGATCCCCGTGTCCACTCCGCCGCCCCAGGGCCAGAACCCGTTCGCCCAGGGCCAGCAGCCCTACGGCCAGCCGCAGGGCGCGGGCGCTCCGCAGCACCCGGGCGCGGCCCCGTACGGCCAGACGCCTCCGCCCTACCCGCAGCACCCGGGCGCCCCCCAGCAGGGCGTCCCCTTCTACCAGGGCGGCCCGGACCCGATAGCGCCGCCCAAGAAGAGCAAGAAGAAGTTCATCATCATCGGCGTGGCCGTCCTCGGCATCCTCGGCCTCGCGGGCGCCGCCGTCGTCGCCGGCCAGGACGAGGCCGCGGCGGCCGAGGTCGGGGACTGCATGAGCATCGGCAACCCGGACAGCACCACGGACCCCGACCTGAAGATCGTGGACTGCGGGGACACGAAGGCCAAGTACAAGGTCGTGCAGAAGAAGGAGAGCGGCTCCTGCGACCGCACGAAGTACGCGGAGTACCGGGAGACGGGCGCCGGTGACGACTTCACGCTCTGCCTGCGGCCGCACAAGCCGTAAGGCCATCGAGCCCTGGAGCCCGTAGAGCCCTGGAGCCCTAGAGCCCTGGAGCCGTAGTCATCGACCGCCCCATGGTGGGTCGAGGCGCCGAGGAGCGGCACCGAGGGGCCATGTTTCACGTGAAACATGGCCCCTCGGTGTATCTACGCCGCGCGTGCGACATCTCTCCCTATGTCCCTTGACGCACGAAAGGGGCGGTGTTTCACGTGAAACACCGCCCCTTGTGCCGCAAGACGCCCGTCAGCTCTCCGCGGCCCACCACTCCTTGAGCGCCGCGATCGCCGCGTCGCGCTCCATCGGCCCGTTCTCCAGGCGCAGCTCCAGCAGGAACTTGTAGGCCTTGCCGATCACCGGGCCCGGGCCCACGCCCAGGACCTCCATGATCTCGTTGCCGTCGAGGTCGGGGCGGATCGCGTCCAGCTCCTCCTGCTCCTTGAGGCGCGCGATGCGCTCCTCAAGGCCGTCGTACGCCCGCGACAGTGCGTTGGCCTTGCGCTTGTTGCGGGTCGTGCAGTCGGAGCGGGTCAGCTTGTGCAGCCGCTCCAGGAGCGGGCCCGCGTCGCGCACGTAGCGGCGTACGGCGGAGTCCGTCCACTCGCCGGTGCCGTAGCCGTGGAAGCGCAGGTGCAGCTCCACCAGGCGGGAGACGTCCTTGACGAGCTCGTTGGAGTACTTGAGCGCCGTCATCCTCTTCTTGGTCATCTTGGCGCCCACCACCTCGTGGTGGTGGAAGGAGACGCGGCCGTCCTCCTCGAAGCGGCGCGTCCTCGGCTTGCCGATGTCGTGGAGCAGCGCGGCGAGCCGCAGCGTCAGGTCGGGCCCGTCCGTCTCCAGATCCATCGCCTGCTCAAGGACGATCAAGGTGTGGTCGTAGACGTCCTTGTGGCGGTGGTGCTCGTCGCGCTCCAGGCGCAGCGCGGGCAGCTCCGGCAGGACGCGGGCGGCCAGGCCGGTGTCCACCAGGAGGGCGAGGCCCTTGCGCGGGTGCGCGGAGAGGATCAGCTTGTTCAGCTCGTCGCGGATGCGCTCGGCGGACACGATGTCGATGCGCTCGGCCATCGCCGTCATCGCGGCGACGACGTCCGGAGCCACGTCGAAGTCGAGCTGCGCGGCGAACCGCGCGGCCCGCATCATCCGCAGCGGGTCGTCGGAGAAGGACTCCTCAGGGGTCCCGGGGGTGCGCAGGACCCGCTCCGACAGGTCGTCGAGCCCGCCGTGCGGGTCGATGAACTCCTTCTCCGGGAGCGCCACGGCCATCGCGTTCACGGTGAAGTCGCGGCGCACGAGGTCTTCCTCGATGGAGTCGCCGTAGGACACCTCGGGCTTGCGGGAGGTCCGGTCGTACGCCTCCGAGCGGTAGGTCGTCACCTCGATCTGGAAGCGCTGCTCGGCGCCGTTCACGCGGGCGTCCTTCTGGCAGCCCACCGTGCCGAAGGCGATCCCGACCTCCCACACCGCGTCCGCCCACGGCCGGACGATCTTCAGTACGTCCTCGGGGCGGGCGTCCGTGGTGAAGTCCAGGTCGTTGCCGAGCCTGCCGAGGAGCGCGTCCCGGACCGAGCCGCCGACCAGGGCGAGCGAGAACCCGGCCTCCTGGAAGCGGCGGGCGAGGTCGTCCGCGACGGGTGAGACGCGCAGCAGCTCGCTCACAGCGCGGCTCTGCGCTTGGCTCAGGGCACGGGGATTGTCTTCGTTGGCGTTCGGCACAACAGAAAAGGGTACGTGCCCCGGCGGGCCCCGGCTTCCTCGATTTCCGCGGCCCCCGCGCCGGCCGTCCACGGCGCTCACCTCGGCCCTTCCAGCGGCCCCGGCACCGTCTTCCGATCTTGTGGAGTGGTCCGCGGCACTTAGGCCCTGCGCGTCTCGTTACCATGCGTGGACGCAGCAACCGACAACCACCGACACAGCGGACGACGACGAGGGACGGGCAACGCGTGGCCGAGGCGGCAGACTTCCCGGGGACCGGCCCCTCACCTGCCCACCGGTGGTTCCGGCGGGCGGCGACAGTGCTGGTCGGAGGGCCTCTGCTGGCCGGTCTGCTGCACCTGCCCGCGGACTCCGCCGCGTACGCCGCCGTGCCGGTGCCGGGGACGGCCGCGGCAGGCGCGAAGACCGCCGGGCAGGGCGCGCCGGGAAGCTCCGCCCAAGGCGTGCGGAACACCTCCGGCACCGTTGTACGGACGGGCCTCAAGGCCGAGGCCACCGGCTCCCGGACGGTCGACGTCTCCCTGGACTCCCTGACGCCCGGCGCTCCCCGTAAGGGCGACACCGTCACGGTCTCCGGCACGGTCACCAACGAAGGCCGCGAGCCGGTGACCAAGGCGCAGGTCGGCCTCCGTCTCGGGGCGCCCCTCGGCGGGCGGAGCGCGATCGACGCCGCCGCGCAGCGCGAGCGGTTCCAGCCGGGGTCCGACGGCACCGAGGTCGGCGGCAAGTACGTCCAGAAGTTCGCCAGGCTCGCCCCGGGCGTCCCGCAGCGCTTCAGCGTCTCGGTGCCCGTCAGCGCCCTCGATCTCGGCATCGACGGCGTCTACCAGCTCGGCGTGGCGCTGACCGGCCAGACGGCCGCCCAGCCGTACCCGCAGGTCCTCGGCATCGAGCGAACTTTCCTGCCCTGGCAGGACGGCGCGGCGGAGACGAAGACCAAGACCAAGACCACGTACCTGTGGCCGCTGATCTCCACCACCCACCTCACGGCCCGGACCCGCTCCGACGAACAGCAGACGCCCGTCTTCAAGAACGAGGACCTCGCCAAGGAGATCCAGCCCGGCGGCCGCCTCGCCCAGCTCGTGACGCTCGGCAGCCGGCTCGACGTAACCTGGGTGATCGACCCGGACCTGCTGGTGTCCGTCGACGCGATGTCGGAGAAGTACGACGTCGAGGGGCCGGACGGGACGACGGTGCCGGGCCGGTACCAGTCGGTCGCCAAGCAGTGGCTCAACGAGCTGCAGAAGACGGTCAAGGGCAAGAAGGTCGTCGCGCTGCCCTTCGCCGACCCCGACCTCGCCTCGCTCGCCCACAGCGGCAAGGCCGTCTCCGGGTCCCTCGGCCACCTCAAGGAGGCCACCGAGGTCGGACTCAAGGCGGTCACCTCGATCCTGCACGTCAAGGCGACGGCCGACTTCGCGTGGCCCGCGGAGGGCGCCGTCGACCCGTCGATCGTCGACGTCGCCACGTCGGCGGGCGCCCGCCGGGTGATCGCCCGCAGCGACAGCCTGCGCGAGACCAACAGCCTGCCCTACACGCCCAGTGCGGCCCGTCCCATCGGCGGCGGCACCACCGCCGTGGTCGCCGACGCCCGCCTGTCCACGGCCTTCCAGGGCGACATGACGCGGTCCGAGAACGCGACGCTGGCCGTCCAGGAGTTCCTGGCCCAGAGCCTCATGGTCACGCTGCAGGACAACAGGCAGCGCCACCTCGTCGTCGCCCCGCAGCGCACGCCCACCGCGAGCCAGGCCCAGGCGATGGCCACGGCCCTCAGGACCCTCGACGACGAGCGCTGGTCGCAGCCGCAGGACCTGTCCGCGGCCGCGAAGGCCAAGCCGGACCCGGCCGCCACCACGCAGGTGCCGTCGGCCGCCGCCTACCCGGCGTCGCTGCGCAAGCAGGAGATGCCCCGGTCCGCGTTCGAGAAGCTCCGGATCACCAAGGACAGGCTCGACCGGTTCAAGATGATCCTGTCCGAGCCGGACCGCGTGATCACGCCCTTCGGGCGGGCCATGGACCGCGAGATGTCCACGTCGTGGCGTGGCCGCCCCGGCGAGGCACGCGGCTTCCGCGAGGGCGTGCAGCAGTACCTGTCCGGCCTCATGCACCAGGTCGGGCTGATCAAGAAGTCCAACGCGAAGCTGTCAGGGCGCAGCGCGACGATCCCCGTGACGGTCCAGAACAACCTGGTCCAGGGGGTCGACCACCTCGTACTCCGGCTGACGTCGACGAACCCCACCCGCCTGAAGATCGGCGACGGCCTCTACGAGGAGCAGCCGGTCAAGATCACGGGCGGCGGTCACACCCAGTCCGTCAAGTTCACCACCACGGCCAACGCCAACGGCCGGGTGCCGGTCTACGCCCAGCTCTACACCGAGGACAACCAGCCCTACGGCGAGGCCGTACGGTTCGAGGTCAACGTCACCGAGATCACCCCCACAGTGATACTGGTCATCGCCGGCGGCGTCCTGCTGCTGGTCCTCGCCGGGTTCCGCATGTACACCCAGCGCAAGCGCGCGGCCCGGCTCCAGGCGGAGACCGGCCCGGACGGCGGCTCCGACGGGGACGACGGCACCGCGTCCGGCGCCGCCCCCGGCAGCGGTTCCGGCGGCGGCGATTCCGAGCAGCCGAGTGACCCGGCGCCGGACACCGCTCCCGAAAGCACCGAGGCGTCGCAGACGGGTGAGAGAGTGGACCGTTGAGCGATGTCGTGGCCGGTGGGCCCGCGGACCATGAGGTGGGGTAAACCATGAACGCGCCGTACGACGGTGAGCGCGGCCAGGGCGCGGGCGGCTCCGGCGCGGCCGGAGGCCAGCCTCCAGGCCCTCATGACGAAGGCCAGGTGCCGCACCAGCAGGCACCCGACGCCTACCTCCAGGACGCCTACGCGCAGGACCCCTACCGGGCCCAGGACCTCTCGGCCCAGGACCCGGTCACCGAGGCGCTCTACGACCACGCCGCGCACCCCCCGCCCCCGCCCGGCACGTACCAGGACCCCCAGCACCTCTACGCCCAGCCGCCGCCGTCGCCGCACGCCCCGGACCCCCGTGTGTGGGCGCAGACGCCGCCCCCGGAGCCGGACGGCGTGACCATGCACCTCCCGTACGGCGACGACCCCCGTACGACGCAGTACGTCGGGGTCGACGACCTGGTCAGCCAGGCCGGGGAGGAACGGCACCAGCCGGACGCCTTCGCGCACCTCTTCCGCGACCAGCAGAGCGGCGGCTACCCCGACCCGCGCGGCGCCGCACCGCACGAGCAGGACCCGCACCTGGGCAGCGGCTACCGCCCCGACCCTCGCGGCGAGGCCCACCAGCCCGGGAGCTACCCCGACCAGGGCCAGGCCGGCTACCCCGGCCAGCAGGGCGCCGGGCACCACGACCCGCGGCAGAGCGGCTACGAGGGCCGGCAGGCCGCCCCCGGCTATCCCGACCAGGGCGCCGCGTACCCCTACCAGCAGGGCGTCGCTCCCTACGCCGACCAGCAGGGCGGTGCGCCGTACGCGTATCCGCAGCAAGACCAGTACCACCCCCAGAGCGGCACCCCGTACGTGAACCACCAGAACACCCCCTACGCGCACCAGCAGCAGGGCGGCTACTACCAGGACCCCGACCCGCAGGGCGGCCCGTACCAGGACCCCCAGGCGTACGACCAGCAGTACGACATCGTGCGCCCGCCCGCGGAGTCCCCCACCGTCGCCATTCCGGCGGCGGCGGAGCCGGCGCCCGCCCCGGCCGCGCCCCCGGTGAAGTCCGGCGGCCGCGCGTCCAGCCTGCTGAAGTCCAGCGCCGTGATGGCCGCGGGCACGATGGTGTCCCGGCTCACCGGCTTCGTCCGCTCCGCGATGATCGTCTCGGCCCTCGGCATCGGCCTGCTCGGCGACACCTTCCAGGTCGCCTACCAGTTGCCGACGATGATCTACATCCTCACCGTGGGCGGCGGCCTCAACTCGGTCTTCGTGCCGCAGCTCGTGCGCGCCATGAAGGACGACAAGGACGGCGGCCAGGCGTACGCCAACCGCCTCCTGACCCTCGTCATGGTGGCGCTCGGCGTGCTGACCGTGATCGGCTGGTTCGCGGCGCCCTTCCTCGTGCACCTGCTGTCCACCCCGGTCGCGAGCGACCCGGACGCCAACGAGGTCGGGGTCACCTTCGTCCGCTACTTCCTGCCCTCGATCTTCTTCATGGGCCTCCACGTCGTCATGGGGCAGATCCTCAACGCGCACGGCAAGTTCGGCGCGATGATGTGGACGCCGGTCCTCAACAACGTCGTCATCATCGCGACGCTCGGCATGTTCCTGTGGGTGTACGGCACCTCCGAGAAGTCCGGCATCCGCGTCACGAACATCCCCGACGACGGCGTACGCCTCCTCGGCGTCGGCGTCCTGCTCGGACTCGTCGTCCAGTCGCTCGCGATGATCCCCTACCTGCGCGAGACCGGGTTCAAGCCGCGTCTGCGCTTCGACTGGAAGGGCCAGGGCCTCGGCAAGGCGGCCATGCTCGCCAAGTGGACGCTGTTCTTCGTCCTCGCCAACCAGGCCGGCGCGATCGTCGTGTCCCAGTTGGGCACCGCGGCGGTCAAGCACTCCGGCATGGACGGCACCGGCTTCTCCGCCTACTCCAACGCCCAGCTCATCTGGGGCCTGCCGCAGGCCATCATCACCGTCTCGCTCATGGCCGCCCTGCTGCCCCGCCTGGCGCGCTCCGCGCATGAGGGCGACACCGGCGCGGTCCGCGACGACATCTCGCAGGGCCTGCGCACCTCGGCCGTCGCGATCGTGCCGGTCGCCTTCAGCTTCGTCGCGCTCGGCATCCCGATGTGCACCCTGATGTTCGGCTCGTCCGGGATCAACGGCGCCACCCGCATGGGCTACATGCTGATGGCCTTCGGTCTCGGTCTGATCCCCTACTCCGTGCAGTACGTCGTCCTCCGCGCCTTCTACGCGTACGAGGACACCCGCACCCCCTTCTACAACACCGTCATCGTGGCCGCCTTCAACGCCGCCGCCTCCGGGCTCTGCTACGTGGTGCTGCCCGCCCGCTGGGCCGTAGCCGGCATGGCCGCTTCGTACGGCCTCGCCTACGCGATCGGGGTGGGGGTCGCCTGGCAGCGGCTGCGCAAGCGGCTGGGGGGCGACCTGGACGGCGCGAACGTGGTGCGTACGTACGCCCGCCTCGTGATCGCCTCGGTGCCGGGTGCGATTCTCGGTGCCGCGACCGGGTACGCGATCACGAAGGCGATGGGACAGGGCGTCATCGGCTCGCTGGCCGCGCTGGTCGCCGGCTGCGGCGTCCTCTTCGGGGTCTTCTTCCTCGTCGCACGGCGCCTGCGCATCCAGGAACTCAACTCCCTCGTCGGCACGGTACGGGGGCGCCTGGGACGCTGAGGCACGGCAGTCCGCACAACCATCGTCGGCCATCGCGTGTCGTGCATAGCGGCGGACTGTGGGCACAATTGGCTTCGGCGTCTGACGAAGCGCAACGGATGGGGAGGCAGGAACGACGGTGGCGGAACGGAGCACGGCTGCCGTCGACGTGGCAGATACCAGCGGTGAGCAGCCGCTGACCGCGAAGGCGGAGCAGGCCACGGCCGACGGGGTGGCCCAGACCCGGGAGCGGGACACGGCGGACGACAGCGCGGTGAAGAAGAAGGGGCGCTCGACCCCGACCGGGGCGACCACACCCCCCGAACTGCACAGCGGGCACAAACTCGCCAGGCGCTATCGCCTTGAGGAGTGCGTCACCCGTCTGGACGGTTTCAGCAGTTGGCGCGCGGTGGACGAGAAGCTCCGCCGGGCGGTGGGCGTGCACGTGCTGCCCGCCGACCACCCCCGCGCCCGCTCGGTCCTCGCCGCGGCCCGGTCCGCCGCGCTCCTCGGCGACCCGCGCTTCGTGCAGGTCCTGGACGCGGTCGAGGAGAACGACCTCGTCTACGTCGTACACGAATGGCTTCCGGACGCCACGGAGCTGACCACCCTCCTCGCCTCCGGTCCGCTGGAGGCCCATGACGCCTACCAGCTCGTCCACCAGGTCGCCCAGGCCATGGCGGCCGCCCACCGCGAAGGGCTCTCCCACCTTCGTCTGACGCCCGGGGCGGTCCTGCGCACGTCCTCCGGGCAGTACCGCATCCGCGGCCTCGCCGTGAACGCGGCGCTGCGCGGCATCAGCTCCGAGTCGCCCCAGCGCACCGACACGGAAGCCGTCGGCGCCCTCCTGTACGCCGCCCTGACCCAGCGCTGGCCGTACGAGAACGACGCGCACGGCCTGTCCGGGCTGCCCAAGGACGTCGGCCTGATCCCGCCGGACCAGGTCCGCGCCGGTGTGCACCGCGGTCTGTCCGAGCTCTGCATGCGCGCGCTGGTCAACGACGGCGCGACCGCGTCCCGCCAGGAGCCCGCCTGCGCCACCCCGGACGACCTGGTGAAGGCCATCGGCGAGATGCCCCGCGTCCGCCCCCCGGAGCCGGCCTTCACGGCTCCGCCCGAATACCAGCGCACGTCCTTCCAGCAGGGCTCCTACGGCCGCACCGCGCAGCCGCCGGGCGTCACCCAGCCCATCCCGCCGCCGCCCCCGCTGCAGAGCCGCACCGGCAAGGCGCTCAAGTGGGCGGTCTCCGCGCTGCTCATCGCGGCCCTCGGCCTCGGTAGCTGGCAGCTCGCGGACGCCCTGATGGACCGCGACGGGAAGTCGGGGGACTCGGGGACGACGCGGACGTCCGAAGGCGGCGACAAGAACAGGTCCAGGCCCGGCAAGCCGCTTCAGGTCGCGAACTCCCTGGCGAGCGGCATGGGTGGTGCGTTCAAGAAGTCCTACGAGAACGGCTCCTCGCTCTGGCGCACCTCGACGTACCAGGACGGGCCGCGCCTCGCCCCGTACCAGCCCGGCGCCGGCATCGTCTACGACCTGGGGTCGACGAAGGAGATCTCCGACGCGGAGATCGAGCTCCTCTACAGCGGCGACCGCACCTCGATCGAGCTGTACGCGTCCGATTCGATGTCGCCCACCGGCTCCGTCGGCTCCATGAAGAAGCTCGGCAAGGGCACCACGACCGGCTCCACCCTGAAGCTGAGGGCGGACGCCAAGGTGAAGACGCGGTACGTGCTCCTCTGGGTGACGGAGGTGCCGAGGGTCGCGGCCGAGCAGTACCGCGAACCCGGTTTCCGGCAGGCCATCAAGAACGTGCGGTTCAAGGGCTTCAAGGGCTGAGGGCCGGCACATCTCACCAGGGGGAGGGGGTTGGAGGTGGACGACGCCGCGCGCGACGAGCTGAGCGACCAGGACCTCCTGTCCCGGCACGTCGCCGGTGACACGGACGCCTTCGGTGAACTCGTCCGCCGCCACCGTGACCGGCTGTGGGCGGTGGCCCTGCGCACCCTGGGAGACCGTGAGGAGGCCGCGGACGCCGTCCAGGACGCCTTGGTCTCCGCCTACCGCGCCGCCCACACCTTCCGCGGCCAGTCCGCCGTGACCACCTGGCTGCACCGCATCACCGTGAACGCCTGCCTCGACCGGGCGCGCAAGGCCGCCTCCCGGAAAACCTCGCCCGTCGAGGACACCGAGCGCCTGGACCAGCTCCTGGAGCCGCACGAGTCCGCGGCGGCGCCGGTCGAGCGCGGCGACTTGCACCGCGAGCTCCTGCGGGCGCTGCGTACCCTGCCGCCGGACCAGCGTGCCGCCCTCGTCCTGGTGGACATGCAGGGCTACCCCGTGGCCGAAGCGGCCCGCGTCCTCGACATCCCCACCGGCACGGTGAAGAGCCGCTGCGCCCGGGGCAGAGCGAGGCTCCTGCCCCTCCTGACCCATCTGCGGACCGAACCGCCGGGCGAGAGCGGCGCGAGCAGCCCGGACAGCCAGGGCGGCGGCAAAAAGCCCGGCCCAGGAAGGAACCGGACGCAGGGGACAACCGTCCCACCGGCAGCGGGCCCCCCGCGTACGGAGGGTCCGCAGGACCCAGGACCCGATTCAGCGGCAGTGAAGGGCGGAGGTGGGCGAGCGTGACCACGACGACGGACTCGGCTGGGCACCCGGACGTCTCCGAGATCTCCGACCTCACCGAAGGCCTGCTCTCGCCGTCCCGCACCCACGACGTGCGACGCCACCTGGACGACTGCGCGCTCTGTACCGACGTCTACGACTCCCTCGAAGAGATCCGCGGCATGCTCGGCACGCTCCCCGGCGCCCCGCGCATGCCCGCCGACGTCGCGGAGCGCATCGACGCGGCGCTGGCGGCCGAGGCGCTCCTGGATGCCACGGTGGCCGACGGAGCGCGTACGCCCGCACGTGACGCCGACACGGCCGGGGAAGCGGTCAGCCAGGTGTCGGCCGCCGGGCCCGCCGTCGATGTTTCACGTGAAACATCGGCCGTCCGGGCGAGCACACCGGATTCCGCCTCGAAGGTCTCGGGCCCCGTGCCCGGCACACCGGACGACGCTGCGGAGGTCTCGGAGGCCGCCTCAGGCCCCTCGGCCACGTCCAGCATGCCGGTGGCGTCCACGGGCGCCACCTCGGGGAGCGGTACTCTCCGGCCGGCCGGGCACCCCCGCGCGGCCACCGGTCCGGGGCGCGGCGGGCGTCTGCGCGGCAGGCGACGCCGTACCGCCGTCCTCGGCGCCGTCGTGGGCGCGGCCGCTCTGAGCCTGGGCACGCTCCTGATCCAGCCGTGGGACAACGGCTCGAAGGGGACCACGGCCGGCCGGTCGGAGGGCGCGCACACGTTTTCCGAGGACAAGCTAGAGGACCGGGTCAGCAAGCTCCTGGCCAAGGAGCCCTCGATCACGGGCGTCGGTACCCCGCGTCCCCAGTCGAGCGTCGGCGCCCAGTCCAGCCCGAACGGCCCGAAAAAGGGCTCGACGATGCAGGACGACTATGTCCAGGTGCCCGCCTGTGTCGAGCGTGGCCTCGACGGCCGCACCCCGCTCGCCGCCGACAAGGGCACGTACGAGGGCAAGAGCGCCTACCTCGTCGTCGTCCCGCACGACTCCGACGGCGCGAAGGTGTCCGCGTACATCGTCGACGCCTCCTGTGTGAACGCGTCCTCGTCACCGGACGCGACCGGCAAGGTGCTGCTCACCGAGTCCTACGCCCGGGACTGAGCGGAACCTCTCCGCGGGCCCCGGGCCTTGCTCGCGCGTCTCGTCGGGCACGCTGGCCGTCCGGCGCCGGTCGGGCGCCCCCTGCGCGCCGTGCACGCCGCTTCCGTGTGCTCGGACACGTTTGGGAATGCGCGCCCCGTAGGATCCGTTGGGTGGGGTGAGAGCCCTGAGACAGGCACCCGCCAGCAGTACGCAGCAGTCTTCAGAGACGAGGAATCAAGCCGTGACCGACGTCCGTAACGTGATCATCATCGGCTCCGGGCCCGCCGGCTACACGGCGGCGCTCTACACCGCGCGCGCGTCCCTGAAGCCCCTGGTGTTCGAGGGTGCCGTCACCGCGGGCGGCGCGCTGATGAACACCACCGAGGTGGAGAACTTCCCCGGCTTCCAGGACGGCATCATGGGCCCGGAGCTCATGGACAACATGCGCGGGCAGGCGGAGCGCTTCGGTGCCGAACTCGTCCCCGACGACGTGGTCTCCGTGGACCTCACCGGTCAGATCAAGACCGTCACGGACACGGCCGGCACCGTCCACCGCGCGAAGGCGGTCATCGTGGCGACGGGTTCCCAGCACCGGAAGCTGAACCTGCCGAACGAGGACGCGCTGTCCGGCCGCGGTGTCTCCTGGTGCGCGACCTGCGACGGGTTCTTCTTCAAGGACCAGGACATCGCCGTCATCGGCGGTGGTGACACGGCGATGGAGGAGGCGACCTTCCTCTCCCGGTTCGCCAAGTCCGTCACCATCGTCCACCGCCGCGACAGCCTGCGTGCCTCCAAGGCGATGCAGGAGCGTGCCTTCGCCGACCCGAAGATCAAGTTCGTCTGGGACAGCGAGGTGGCCGAGATCAAGGGTGAGCAGAAGCTCTCCGGTCTCACCCTGCGCAACGTCAAGACGGGCGAGACGTCCGAGCTGCCGGTGACCGGCCTGTTCATCGCGATCGGCCACGACCCGCGCACCGAGCTCTTCAAGGACCAGCTCACGCTGGACGGCGAGGGCTACCTGGTGGTCGACGCGCCGTCGACCCGGACGAACGTCCCCGGTGTCTTCGCCTCCGGCGACGTCGTGGACCACACCTACCGCCAGGCGATCACCGCGGCGGGCACCGGCTGTGCCGCCGCCCTGGACGCCGAGCGCTTCCTCGCCGCCCTCGTGGACAGCGAGAGCGCCACCACCGCCGCTGTCTGATTCCCTCTCCCGCCCCACCCGCACCATGTGAGGAGCCCGCCGTGGCCGACCTGAAGAACGTGACCGACGCCTCCTTCGAAGAGGACGTCCTCAAGAGCGACAAGCCCGTCCTGGTGGACTTCTGGGCCGCCTGGTGCGGTCCGTGCCGCCAGATCGCGCCGTCGCTCGAGGCGATCGCCAAGGAGTACGGCGACAAGATCGAGATCGTCAAGCTCAACATCGACGAAAACCCGGGTACGGCCGCCAAGTACGGCGTGATGTCGATCCCGACGCTGAACGTCTACCGCAACGGCGAGGTCGCCAAGACCATCGTCGGCGCCAAGCCGAAGGCCGCCATCGAGCGCGACCTGGCGGACTTCATCGCCGAGTAAGGCACCGATCCATCGCTGCCGGTCGTGACAGCGGCGCACGATGTTTCACGTGAAACATCGAAGGGGTCGACCCCACGGGGTCGGCCCCTTCGCCTGTTCTGGCGGCGGCTCCGGTCCCCTGACGGGGCTGCCGTGGCACCGGCTCGGTCAGAGGGGCCGGAGGGCTGGTTCCTTCTGCACCGCTCCCAGGAGCCGGTCGAGGGCCATCTCCACGTCTTCCTTCCACGACAGCGTGGTGCGCAGCTCCAGTCGCAGACGGGGGTAGGCCGGGTGCGGCCGGACGGTCTTGAAGCCCACCGCGAGGAGATGGTCGGCGGGCAGCAGGCAGGCGGGCTTCTCCCAGCGCGCGTCGCCGAATGCCTCGATGGCCTTGAACCCGCGACGCAGCAGGTCCTTCGCGACCGTCTGCACGATGACGCGGCCGAGGCCCTGCCCCTGGTAACCCGGCATGATCCAGGCGGTCATGAGCTGGACGGCGTCAGGCGAGACGGGACTCGTGGGGAAGGCCGTGGAACGCGGCACGTAGGCGGGGGGCGCGTAGAGCACGAAGCCCACCGGTACCTCGTCGACGTAGACGACGCGGCCGCAGGACCCCCACTCCAGCAGGACGGCGGAGATCCACGCCTCCTTCTCCAGTTCGGGCGTGCCCGCCTTCAGCGCGGCTTGGCCGCTGACCGGGTCCAACTCCCAGAAGACGCACGCGCGGCAGCGCTTGGGAAGGTCCGGAAGGTTGTCCAGCGTGAGCGGTACGAGCCGTCGCCCCATGAAGGCGGTTCCTCACTTCCTTCGCCCGCGGCGCCACGGGCAGCCGTCAGTGCGCTCCGTTCCCTGAGCAGGCTTCCGACGAACCCACCGACCGCGCCCAGTCCGAGCCCGGCGGTCACCAGTCCGGTGCGGCTCACGGTTCGCATGGCCCTGCCTCCCCTTAGCGGTGCCGTCAGGTGATGCGCCATACCGAACGCATCGTATCCACGAAGTGATTGCATCGATACCGGAAGAAAGCAAAGAGCGGGCCGTGTTCCGGCACACACCGGACACGGCCCGCTTCCCTGAGCGTCACGCGGTTCAGCCACGCCGTCCGCCGGGCCTGAGGGGCCCTTGTGGCGGAGGGTTCTGGGGCTGTGGCGAGAAGGCTCTGAGGCTCGGCTCAGTCCTGCTCGTCCCCGGAGGCGTCCTCGACCTCGGCCAGGCCCCGCTTGAGGACCTGTCCCTCTTCGGGAGCGAGCGTGGAGAGGATGCGCTCCAGGTCCTCCAGCGAGGCGAAGTCGACGACGATCTTGCCCTTCTTCTGGCCGAGGTCGACCCGCACCCGGGTCTCGAACCGGTCGGAGAGGCGCGTGGCGAGGCTCGTCAGAGCGGGGGACACACGCGTCCCGGCCCGGGGTCCCTTGGCCTTCGGCTTCGTCTGGGGCCGCGACCCCATGAGGGTCACGATCTCCTCGACGGCCCGCACCGAGAGCCCCTCGGCCACGATCCGGTAGGCGAGCCGGTCCTGCTCCTCGGGATCCTCGACGGACAGCAGTGCCCGGGCGTGGCCCGCGGACAGCACACCCGCGGCGACGCGGTTCTGCACCTTCGGCGACAGCTTCAGGAGGCGCAGGGTGTTGGAGACCTGCGGCCGGGAACGGCCGATCCGGTCCGCCAACTGGTCATGCGTGCACTTGAAGTCCTTCAGGAGCTGGTCGTAGGCCGCTGCTTCTTCCAGCGGGTTGAGCTGGGCGCGGTGCAGGTTCTCCAGGAGCGCGTCCAGGAGGAGCTTGTCGTCCTCCGTCGCCCGCACGATGGCGGGGATGGCTTCCAGGCCGGCCTCACGGCACGCACGCCAGCGCCGCTCGCCCATGATGAGCTCGTACCGGGACGGGCCGAGCTGCCGTACGACGACGGGCTGGAGGAGTCCGACCTCCTTGATCGAGGTCACCAGTTCGGCGAGGGCGTCCTCGTCGAACACCTCACGCGGCTGCCGCGGGTTGGGCGTGATGAAGTCGAGCGGCAGCTCCGCGAAGTGTGCCCCGGCCGGCTGGCGCAGTTCCTCCACCGTGTCGCCGACGGGCTCCTCCGCTTCCCGCGGCACGGACACGGAGCCCTGCGGCAGCGAGGTCACCTTGGCCGCCGCCACCCCGCGCTCCGCGGTGAGCACGGGCACGGCGGTGGGCGAGGTGGACACCCCGTTCGTACTCGGCGCGACCGACTTCTCTGTGGGAGCCGCAGGGATCAGAGCGCCAAGGCCCCGCCCCAGCCCTCTCCGTCGCTCGCTCACTGGATCCCCTCCGTCATGGTGTGCTGGTCTTTCTGCGTGCCCGCGGCGCCGTGCTGCACGTCGTACCGTACGCCGACCCCGCGCAACGCGATCTCTCGCGCCGCCTCGAAGTACGAGAGGGCACCGCTGGAGCCTGGATCGTAGGTCAGCACGGTCTGGCCGTAGCTGGGGGCCTCGGAGATGCGCACGGAGCGCGGGATGCTCGTTCTCAGCACCTCGTCACCGAAGTGGCTCCGCACCTCCTCAGCCACCTGGGAGGCGAGCCGGGTCCGGCCGTCGTACATGGTGAGCAGGATCGTCGACACGTGCAGGCCCGGATTGAGGTGCCCGCGCACCAGGTCGACGTTGCGCAGGAGCTGACCGAGGCCTTCCAGGGCGTAGTACTCGCACTGGATCGGGATCAGCACCTCCGCACCGGCCACCAGGGCGTTCACCGTCAACAGCCCCAAGGAGGGCGGGCAGTCGATGAGGATGTAGTCCAGCGGCTGCTCATACGCCTGGATCGCCCGTTGCAGCCGGCTCTCGCGGGCCACCAGCGACACCAGTTCGATCTCCGCACCGGCGAGATCGATGGTGGCCGGGGCGCAGAAGAGGCCCTCGACATCCGGGACGGGCTGGACAACCTCGGCAAGAGGCTTGCTCTCCACCAACACGTCGTAGATGGACGGGACTTCGGCGTGGTGGTCGATACCGAGGGCCGTGGAGGCGTTCCCCTGCGGGTCCAGGTCGATCACCAGAACGCGCGCGCCGTGCAAGGCCAGCGAGGCGGCAAGGTTGACCGTGGTGGTCGTCTTGCCTACTCCACCCTTCTGGTTGGCGATGACCATGACGCGGGTCTGCTCGGGCCGTGGCAGGCCCTCGCCCGCGCGCCCAAGCGCTTCCACCGCCAGCTGGGCAGCGCGACCAATGGGGGTGTCGTCCATCGGGCTCGGTGTTTCACGTGAAACATCCTCCCCCACCGACTCGGTACGGGGGCCGGGGACCGGTTCGGTCATCGGTCCCGCGATGTTGGCGTCGGACCGCAAGGATTCACTCTCCTCGACTTCAGGCTCGCAATGAACAGAGCCTCCCATGCTTTCGGGGTCGTGAACCAGCGAGGCCCGGTCTTCTGTGGACGAATCCGTCTCTGTGGACAACTCCGTTCCCTTATCGAGGGAACCAAGTGGCCGACGCTCGCGAGGTTCGGCAGCGCGACCGCGACTGATGATGCCATGCAGCAGTGAGCGACGTTTCACGTGAAACACGATGCACGGCAACCGGGGTGCCGCTGGTGCGACACCCCGGTATGCGTACGTTTGACAGCTTTTGTGGAGTACGGCTCGTCGTCCGGGACGGATCAGCGACGGCGGCGGGTCCGCCCCGTCCGTGCGGCCTTGGCACGCTTGGCGGCGAAGCGCACACCGCCCGGGCTCTCGCCCACCTCGACGCGCACGACGGTGGACAGCGGGTCCACGATCCCCTCGCCCACCTGAACCACGGACACGGATTCGGCGCCGAGCTTGCTCAGCGCGGCTCCTGCCGCCTTGACCTCTTCCTCGGCGGTGTCGCCCTTGAGCGCCAGCATCTCGCCGTAGGGACGCAGCAGCGGGACCCCCCACCCGGCGAGGCGGTCCAGCGGGGCCACGGCGCGCGCGGTCACCACGTGGACGGGCGGCAGCTTGCCGAGAACCTCCTCGGCACGGCCACGGACGACCGTCACATGGTCGAGGCCCAGGAGCTCGACGACCTCGCTGAGGAAGTTCGTGCGCCGCAGCAGCGGCTCAAGAAGCGTGATCTTGAGGTCCGGGCGCACGAGGGCGAGCGGGATACCGGGCAGCCCGGCACCGGAGCCCACGTCGCACACCGTCACGCCCTCGGGAACCACCTCGGACAGCACGGCGCAGTTCAGCAGGTGCCGCTCCCACAGCCGGGGAACCTCACGGGGGCCGATCAGGCCGCGCCGCACTCCCGCCTCGGCGAGCAGCTCCGCATACCGGACCGCGTCCGGGAACCGCTCGCCGAAAACCGTGCGCGCCTGCTCCGGCGCCGGGGGGAGCTCCGCTTCCTCCGTCACGGGGACCGTCCTTCCGTACCGCACTGGGTCGCTGACTATCAGGCTGACAAAGACCGGCCCCGTCTGCGAACAGACGGGGCCGGGAACGAGCTGCCGATCAGGCGGGGAGAACCACGACGAAGCGCTGCGGCTCCTCGCCCTCGGACTCGCTGCGCAGGCCGGCGGCCTTGACCGCGTCGTGCACGACCTTGCGCTCGAAGGGCGTCATCGGCTGGAGCTGCACCGGCTCGCCGGAGCTCTTCGCGTCCGCGGCGGCCTTGGCGCCCAGCTCGGACAGCTCCTCGCGCTTCTGGGCGCGGTAGCCCGCGATGTCCAGCATCAGACGGCTGCGGTCGCCGGTCTCCCGGTGCACCGCGAGCCGGGTCAGCTCCTGGAGCGCCTCCAGGACCTCACCGTCGCGGCCGACCAGCTTCTGCAGGTCACGGCTGCCGGTGTCGCTGATGATCGACACGGCGGCGCGGTCGGCCTCGACGTCCATGTCGATGTCGCCGTCGAGGTCGGCGATGTCCAGCAGACCCTCGAGGTAGTCCGCCGCGATCTCCCCCTCCTGCTCGAGGCGGGTGAGGGTGTCGCCGGCCTCAGCGGAGGTGGTGGTGCCTTCCGTCACGGGATGGACTCCTTCTACTTCTTGGACGGGTGCTTGGGCCGCTGCTGGCCCTTGCCCTGTCCGGACTTGGCTTTGCTGCGGGTGCCCTGGCCGGGCTGACCGCCCTTGGTGCCACCGGCGGTCTTGCCCTTGGCCGGCGCGTTCTGCGGCTTTTCCTCGGACTTGGTCAGCGACGTCTTCGCGTCGGCCCCGCCGGAGGCCGCGGTGTCCGTCGGGGCGTCGTCCGCCTTGGCTCCGCTCACAGCGGTGCCGGCCTGGCGCTTGGACTTGCTCTGCCGCTTGGGCTGCTGCCGCTTGGGCGCCGCTGCGGGCGCGCCGTCCTCGGTCGTGGTGGCAACGGTCTCGCTGACGATCACGGTGCCGTCGGCCTGGGCGGCGAAGCCCGCCTTGTTCAGGCCGTTGATGAACTTGCGCTCGTACTCGTTGCGGTCGCGGCCCTTGGCGACGATGGCCTTGACGGCCCGGGTCTGGCCGCGGCCACGGGTCTTCCCCGCGGCAGTGATGTGCTTCTGCAGGCGCTCCAGGTACGCGGCCTGGGCCTTGGAACCGGGGGTCGGGTTCTGGCGGATCACGTACATCTGCTGGCCCATGGTCCACACGTTGGTGGTCAGCCAGTAGACGAGGACACCGACCGGGAAGTTGATGCCGAAGACGGCGAACATGATCGGGAAGACGTACATCAGCATCTTCTGCTGCTGCATGAACGGCGTCTTCACCGTCGTGTCGACGTTCTTCGTCATGAGCTGGCGCTGCGTGAAGAACTGCGACGCCGACATCAGGATGATCATGAGCGCGGTCACCACGCGCACATCGGTCAGCGAGGCGCTCAGCGAGGCGACCTTGTCGGCGCTGTCCGTGAACTTCACCGCGAGCGGGGCACCGAAGATGTGGGCGTCACGAGCGCTGTCGAGCAGCTGCTGGTCGATGACGCCGACCTTCTTGTTCGACGCGATGCCGTTGAGCACGTGGTACAGCGCGAAGAAGAACGGTGACTGCGCCAGGATGGGAAGGCACGAGGAGAGCGGGTTGGTACCCGACTCCTTGTACAGCTTCATCATCTCTTCGGACTGACGCTGCTTGTCGCTCTTGTAGCGTTCCTGGATCTTCTTCATCTCGGGCTGCAGCGTCTGCATGGCCCGGGTCGCCTTGATCTGCTTCACGAAGAGCGGGATCAGGCAGATGCGGATCAGGATCACCAGGGACACGATCGACAGGCCCCAGGCCCAGCCCGTATCAGGGCCGAAGATCGCACCGTACAGTTTGTGGAACTGCACGATGACCCAGGAGACGGGTGTCGTGATGAAGCTGAAGAAACCGGCAATCGTGTCCACTAATCAGGCTCCTTGAGCATGGGACGGGGTCTCGGCGGCCGGGCTCACGGGAGCCGGGGGAAGGTCCCCGGACGGCACGCCAGCGGCGGAGGGCCCGCCCTTGCGTGCGCGCCAGGAGGCGCGCAGCATCTCGTGCCACCGCGGACGCTTACGCGGCGGGACATGGTCGACACCGCCGAGCGACCACGGATTGCACCGCAGGATGCGCCAGGCAGTGAGCGCCGTTCCCTTGATCGCGCCGTGGCGATCGATGGCCAGGTAGCCGTAGTGGGAGCACGACGGGTAGTACTTGCACACCGGGCCGAGAAGTGGACTGATCGTCCACTGGTACAGCTTGATCAGCGCCAGCAGCGGGTACTTCATCGCGCGCCCCCTCCGAGGAGGCGCCGCAGGGCGGCGTCCAGGTCGTCGGCCAGCTGTGCGTAGGTGGCGTCGCCCGCGCCGGGCAACGCTCGTACGACCACCAGGCTACCGGGGGGAACCAGGGCCAGTCGGTCGCGCGTCAGATGGCGAAGTCTGCGCTTGACCGTGTTGCGTACGACGGCTCCACCCACGGCCTTGCTCACGACGAAACCCGCACGTGTCGGGGGAACGCTCTCCCCAGGCACGTGCGGGTCCGTTGCACCGCTGCGTAGGTGGACGACGAGTAGCGGGCGACCGGCCCTGCGTCCTCGGCGTACCGCGGTCGCGAAGTCCTCGCGCCGCCTCAGCCGATGCTCGGTAGGCAGCACGACGTCATGACCTAATGCGCTTAGGCGGACAGGCGGGCGCGACCCTTGCTGCGGCGGGACGCCAGGACGGCGCGGCCGGCACGGGTGCGCATACGCAGCCGGAAGCCGTGGGTCTTCGCGCGACGACGGTTGTTCGGCTGGAAGGTGCGCTTGCTCACTCGGGGGCTCCAGAAATGACTCGTGTGGTGGCGGGTATCGCCTGGCTGTCACCGTGCGCCCACGAGAAGCTCATAGAAGCTCGCGTAGTAGGCACCGAGTGCACCGCTTCACAATCACAGACCGTGATCTTTGCCCATCGGAGGCAGGCGGCAGCAGCCATCGACAACTCGACCTGGTTACGGTACGCGGGGCTGCGCCATCCGGTCAAACCAGCGGTCGGGGGGAGACACTGTGCACAGCCTGTGGACAACAACTTGAACCGCACCCGTCGCCCTGACTACCGTGGCTGAACTCCGATTCGTTCCCTTCCCCCCGCCCCTCCCGATTTCCGTCCCGACCCGTCCCAAGAACCACACCTTCGTGGGACCTGTGAGAGAGCGTGCCCTGTGGCTGACGTACCTGCCGATCTTGCCGCAGTGTGGCCAAGGGTTCTCGAACAGCTGCTGGGCGAAGGCCGGGGGCAGGGCGTCGAGGCGAAGGACGAGCACTGGATCCGCCGGTGCCAGCCGCTCGCGCTCGTCGCCGACACGGCACTGCTCGCGGTGCCCAACGAGTTCGCCAAGGGCGTCCTGGAGGGCCGTCTCGCCCCCGTCGTCAGCGAGACGCTGAGCCGCGAGTGCGGGCGCCCGATCCGTATCGCGATCACCGTCGACGACTCCGTGGGCGAGCCCCAGGGCCCGCCCGCGCCGTCGGCCCAGCAGCACCAGCAGCGCTACGACGAGCAGCCTTCCCGGTACGAGGAGCAGCCTTCCCGCTACGAGGAGAAGTCGTCCAGGTACGAGGAGTCGCCGCGGTACGAGGAGCCGGAGCCGCCGCACGGCTCCGGGCAGGGCCATGACACGTACGACGGCTACAGCCGCCGCCCCGGCGACGAGCGCCCCGCGAACCCGCGCTCCGAGCAGATGCCGACGGCCCGGCCGGCCTACCCGGACTACCAGCATCCCGGCGCCTGGCCGCAGCAGCCCCAGGACGACTACGGCTGGCAGCAGCAGCGGCTCGGCTTCCCCGAGCGCGACCCGTACGCGAGCCCCGGGCAGCAGCACGACTACCGCTCGCAGGAGCGCTCCCCGTACGACCGGCTCTCCGAGCGCCAGGGGCAGGAGCGCCACGACCGGCGCGAGCGCCACGAACGGCCCGAGTCGTCCAGCGGCGGCTCCTCGGCCGCAGGCCCGCACGACGGCGGCCCGGGAGGCCGCGGCGGTCACGGAGGCCCCGTCGGCCACGGCGGCACCCCCCTGCCCGCGTCCAGCGGTGCCCCCGGCCCGCTGGCGGCGCAGCCCGCGCCGGCGACGGGCCCCGGTGAGCCCACCGCGCGCCTGAACCCGAAGTACCTCTTCGACACCTTCGTGATCGGGGCGTCGAACCGCTTCGCGCACGCGGCCGCCGTCGCCGTCGCCGAGGCGCCCGCGAAGGCGTACAACCCCTTGTTCATCTACGGGGAGTCGGGGCTCGGCAAGACGCACCTGCTGCATGCCATCGGGCACTACGCGCGCAGCCTGTACCCCGGCACGCGGGTGCGGTACGTGAGCTCCGAGGAGTTCACCAACGAGTTCATCAACTCCATCCGTGACGGCAAGGGCGACAGCTTCCGCAAGCGGTACCGCGAGATGGACATCCTGCTGGTCGACGACATCCAGTTCCTGGCGGACAAGGAGTCGACGCAGGAGGAGTTCTTCCACACCTTCAACACGCTCCACAACGCGAACAAGCAGATCGTGCTCTCCAGCGACCGGCCGCCTAAGCAGCTCGTGACGCTGGAGGACCGGCTCCGCAACCGGTTCGAGTGGGGCCTGATCACCGACGTCCAGCCGCCCGAACTGGAGACGCGCATCGCGATCCTGCGCAAGAAGGCGGTCCAGGAGCAGCTCAACGCCCCGCCGGAGGTCCTGGAGTTCATCGCCTCGCGCATCTCGCGGAACATCCGCGAGCTGGAGGGCGCGCTGATCCGCGTGACGGCGTTCGCGTCGCTCAATCGACAGCCTGTGGACCTGGGGCTCACCGAGATCGTCCTCAAGGACCTGATCCCCGGTGGCGAGGACGCCGCTCCGGAGATCACCGCGACGGCCATCATGGCGTCGACCGCCGACTACTTCGGCCTGACGGTGGACGACCTGTGCGGATCCTCGCGCAGCCGGGTGCTGGTGACGGCCCGGCAGATCGCCATGTACCTGTGCCGCGAGCTCACCGATCTGTCGCTGCCCAAGATCGGCGCCCAGTTCGGCGGCCGCGACCACACGACCGTCATGCACGCCGATCGCAAGATCCGCGCGCTGATGGCCGAGCGCCGGTCCATCTACAACCAGGTCACCGAACTCACCAACCGCATCAAGAACGGCTGACGGCCGCGGCGGTACGTCGCGACGCGCGAGGGCGCCCGGGAGCACGCCTCCCGGGCGCCCTCGCGTGTCCCCGGAGCCCCGGGCCCGGCTCGCCCAGGACGCCCTCCAGGCGCGCCCGCCACCCCACCAGAGGCCCCACGGAAACCCACGGAGGCCCACGGAAACTCACGGAAGTCCTGCGGGCGGGCCCTCAGACAAGCCCTTCAGACGGCCCTCCAGGCGGCCCTCAGGCACCCCTCAAGCGCTCCGAAGGCCCCCTCAGACGGCTCGCCAACGCCCCGAACCCCCTCAGCGGCGCCCGCGCTCCGCGACCCGTTCGTCATCTTCTGTTCGATTCATGGCTGCCTCGTCGGGGTTCTCCACAGATCTGCGGCCTTTTCACCGTCCACACCCTGGGGAGTACGAAGTTGTCCCAACCGTGTCCACAGGGGACCCTGCTGATACGTCATCAGAGCAGGTCATGTGGTTGTGGATTCGTGGACGACGACTCTCCACAGCCTGTGGATGAATATTTTCTCCACAGGCGGTGGACAGAGTTGTCCACCGGCGACCCACAGGCCGGGCCCGGTTGTGCACAGCTTCTCCCCAGCCCTGTCCACTGTTCGGCAAGGCGACGCGCCCTCTCACCGGGGCGAGTGAAAGGCATCACACAAAGGTGCCGGGTTGGCCTGTGGGGAAGCTGGGTAAAGCTGGGGACAGGGTTGGGGAGAAGTACCCCTGTCCTGTGCATCGGGTGTGCAGAACTTTCGCCTGTCCACAGAAACCCCGGGTTGTCCACGACCGTCGCCCACAGGGCCGGTGGACAAAAAACGCGGGGTGACCTGGGCCTTCGCGGTTATCCACGGTTTCCACAGGCCCTACTACTACTCCCGACTAGAGAGAGCCAGGTTTCCGCTTTGAAGCGGGGGCTGTGCACAACTCGTCCCTCGGGCCGCCGCGACCTCTCGGCACGACTTGACCCCGACAGGCACAAGCTGTCAGTGCGGTGCGTCAGACTGGTCCCCAGTGCCAGCAACAGCAGGAGGGCGGCTAAGTGAAGATCCGGGTGGAACGCGACGTACTCGCGGAGGCGGTGGCGTGGGCGGCACGCAGCCTCCCGGCTCGGCCGCCAGCGCCCGTCCTCGCGGGCCTGCTGCTGAAGGCCGAGGAGGGCGCACTCTCCCTGTCGAGCTTCGACTACGAGGTCTCGGCGCGGGTCTCCGTGGACGCGGAGGTCGACGAGGAGGGCACGGTGCTCGTCTCCGGCCGCCTGCTCGCCGACATCTGCCGCGCCCTCCCCAACCGACCGGTGGAGATCTCCACAGACGGTGTACGGGCGACGGTGGTCTGCGGCTCCTCCCGCTTCACCCTCCACACCCTGCCTGTGGAGGAGTACCCGGCGCTGCCGCAGATGCCGACCGCCACCGGCACCGTCCCCGGTGAGGTCTTCGCCTCGGCCGCCTCCCAGGTCGCCATCGCCGCGGGCCGCGACGACACGCTGCCGGTCCTCACCGGTGTGCGCATCGAGATCGAGGGCGACACGGTCACGCTGGCCTCCACCGACCGGTACCGCTTCGCGGTCCGCGAGTTCCTGTGGAAGCCGGAGAACCCGGACGCCTCCGCCGTCGCCCTGGTGCCCGCCAAGACGCTCCTGGACACCGCCAAGGCCCTCACGAGCGGCGACACGGTCACGCTCGCCCTGTCCGGCTCCGGCGCGGGCGAGGGCCTGATCGGCTTCGAGGGCGCGGGCCGCCGCACGACCACGCGGCTCCTCGAAGGCGACCTGCCGAAGTACCGCACGCTGTTCCCGACGGAGTTCAACTCCATCGCGGTCATCGAGACCGCCCCCTTCGTGGAGGCCGTCAAGCGCGTGGCGCTCGTCGCCGAGCGGAACACCCCGGTGCGGCTGAGCTTCGAGCAGGGCGTGCTCATCCTGGAGGCCGGCTCCAGCGACGACGCACAGGCTGTGGAAAGGGTCGACGCCCAGCTCGAGGGCGACGACATCTCGATCGCCTTCAACCCGACGTTCCTGCTCGACGGCCTCAGCGCCATCGACTCGCCGGTCGCCCAGCTCTCGTTCACGACGTCGACGAAGCCCGCGCTCCTCAGCGGCAAGCCGGCCGTCGACGCCGAGGCGGACGAGGCGTACAAGTACCTGATCATGCCCGTACGTCTGAGCGGCTGAGCCCACAGGTGTGTGGCCGCGTCCGGGCGTAGGCTCGGACGCGGGTACGAACGTGCCGCGGGTACGCGAGCCGTCCGGGTTCCGGGCGGCGGCCCCGTCCCCTCACGCCACATCGCTAGTTAGGAACGCACTGATGGAGCTCGGTCTCGTCGGTCTCGGCAAGATGGGCGGCAACATGCGCGAGCGCATCCGCCGCGCAGGCCACACCGTCATCGGATACGACCGCAACCCGGACCTCGCGGATGTCGACAGCCTCGAAGAGCTGGTGAGCAAGCTCAAGGGTCCGCGCGTCGTGTGGGTGATGGTCCCGGCCGGACCCGCGACCCAGTCCACGATCGACGAGCTGGGCGAGCTCCTGTCCCCCGGCGACGTCGTGGTGGACGGCGGGAACTCCCGCTGGACGGACGACGAGAAGCACGCCGCCGAGCTCGCCGAGCGCGG